>JAJDAI010000756.1 GCA_029261955.1 Deltaproteobacteria bacterium
GGGGGGTTGGGTGGGGCCGGGACCGTACAACGAGCGAAGCGTGAGGTCCCGCCCCCACCGATCCCCCAGAGGCCGAACGACCAAAAAAACACCCGCCAGACCGTTCTACTTGACCTCGAGCACCTCGACCCCGTCCACCGAAGTCAGCGTCCGCTCCCCCGCGATGTACTCCATCGCGCGGGTCAAATAGAACCGCGCCGCGCCGTCCTCGGGTGCCACGTCCAGGCACTCCCGGAAGCCCTCGGCCGCGGACGTCCACGATCCGACGAAGTAGTCGGTGCAGGCCCGCGCGAAGGCCGGGCGCGTGCCCAGCTTCAGGTCGCGCACCCGCGCGGGCTCGCCGTCGATGACCTCGTGCACCTGCACGGCGTTGCTCTTGCCCTTGACCTGCACCCGGCCCACGGAGCGGAACTGGTGCGGCACCTGGTCGGGCAGCTGCGCGCGGCTCTCCTCGGAGATCAGGATCCGGGCCCCGTACTGCTTCGTCATGCCTTCGAGGCGCGACGCCAGGTTCACGGTGTCCCCGATGACGGTCGTTTCCATGCGCGCGTGGGAGCCCACGGTGCCCAGCATCAGCTGCCCGGTGTGGATGCCGATGCCCATGCGCAGCTCGGCCTCGCCTCGACCGCGCCGCAGCGCGTTGAAGTCCTCGAGCGCTTCCTGCATGCCGACCGCCGCGTTCACGGCGTCCGCCGGGTCCGGGAAGAGGGCCATGATCGCGTCGCCGATGTACTTGTCGATGAAGCCGTGGTTGCTCTCGATGACCGGGCCCATGCGGGCGAGGTAGTCGTTGAGCAGCTTGAAGTTCTCCTCGGCCGACAGGTTCTCGGACAGCGTGGTGAAGCCACGCAGGTCCGTGAACATGACCGTGAAGTCCTCCTGCACGGAGTCGCCCAGCTCGACGTCCAGCAGGCGCTGCCGGCCGAGGAGCTGCAGGAACTGCTGCGGCACGAAGCGCGCGAAGCTCTCCGCCAGACGCTTCTGCTGGTCGAACAGCCGGGCGTTGTCCAGCGCGACGGCGCTCTGGCCGACGAGCAGGTCCAGCACCTCGATGCGGTCCTCGGTGAACGCGCCCGGAGACAGGTTGTTCTCCAGGTACAGCACGCCGACGAGCTTGCCCTGGTGCAGCAGCGGGGAGCAGAGGACCGAGCGTGCGTTCTTGTCGCGCACGTAGGGGTCCTGGGTGAAGCGACCCGAGGCGGAGGCGTCGTCGAGCACCACCGACTCCCGCGTGCGCGCGACGTAGTTGATGATGGATCCCGGCACGAGGCGGTGCGAGACCGCGCGGTCGAGCGGCATCGACTCCAGCACCGTGACCCCGGGCGTGTCCGCGACGTCGCGCGCTTCGAGCCGAAGCTGGCCTTCGTCGTCCAGCAGCAGGGCGCCGTACTCGGCCCCCCCGTTCTCCAGGACGATGTCCATCATCTTGCCGAGCAGCGCCGTCAGCTCCATCTCGCCCGAGAGCGTCTGGTTCGCCTTGACCACGGAGCCGAGGTCGAATTCCATGCCGGTGCGCGTCTGGGTCTGGCCCGTGGTCAGGGTCGACATCTGGGTCGTGGTGGCCGAGACCGCCCGCAGCCGCTGGCCGCTGAGCACGCCGGCGCCGAAGCGCTGCTCCAGCTCCGCCGCCTTCGCCTTCGCGCCCCAGAGCGTGTAGCCGTGGTGGCTGCGCCGCAGGATGTGCTCGGCCATCTCCGGCTCGTGCTCGTCCTCGAGCCACAGGCGGCCCAGCATCTCCAGGGCGAGCGCCTCGCCGAACAGGTTCTCGTTGCTGCCCGCGGCCTCCGCCGAGGCCTTGAGCTTCTCACGCGCGGTGCGCACGTCGCCGGCGTAGCGCGCGAGCTGGCCCTCGATGAGCAGCTGCTTGTGCAGGTGGTTCATGGGCGCGTGGTGGGCCCACTTCGTCAGCATCCCGAGGTTGGCCGTCACCTTCTCGATGAGCGCGTCCGCGTCATCGGCCCCGCCGCGGGCGAGCTCGATGCGGAAGAGCGAGTCGGTCATCACGACGGTCGGCACGTGGATCAGCGAGACCATGGCCGGGAACCAGGGCTCCAGCTGGTCCGCGAGGCTGCGCGCCTGCTCGTAGTCCCCAAACAGCGTGCAGAGCAGCATCCGGTTGAAGAGCAGGTTGGACACACCGAAGGCGTCGCCGCCCGCGATGTGGGTCTCGAGCATCGTGTCCTGGTCGTAGCCGTACTCGGGATCGGCCAGGCGGGTGGGCTCGGCGCTCAGCCCGCGCAGGCAGCGCATCGCCTGCCAACCGGCCTCGGCGGGGTGCAGCGCCGCGGCCTGACCCACCTGGGAAATCGCGCCGATCCAGCGCGCCGTCTCCGGCTCCGTCTCGTTGAGCGGGCGGCCCGAGTAGAAGGCGTGGAAGCTGCCCATCATCAGCGCCCAGCCGGCGAACTCGAGGTCCCCCGTGTCCAGGCCGATCTGGTAGATGGGCGCGAAGTCCTGCCAGGTCTCGAAGGAGTGGCGGCACCAGTGCCGCACGTAGCAGGCCTCGATGTACTTGGTCCGCGCCTCGTACTCGCGGGCCTGGAACTTGTCGACGAGCCGGACCGCGAGCTGGCCCATGCCGTAGGCCTCATCGATCTGCAGCGTGACGCCGGCCAGGATGATGCCGTAGCAGGCGTAGGCGTAGGTCGAGGCCGCGGTGTTGCCCAGGGTCGCCGACAGCTCCGCGCCCTTCATGGGCACCAGCGGGAAGAGCGCCGGACGGGCCACATACGACGCCGACGTGATCTTCTGGAGCACGCGCATCGCCGCGAGCTTGTAGGGGTCCTGCATCTCCGGCAGCTCGTAGAGCTCGTCGGGGCTGCGCCCGCCGATGGCGGTGGCGGTGGCCCCGATGGCGGCGCCGACGTCCTCGTCTGTGGGCTCCGCCGGGAAGGTGACGCCCAGCTCGCCGAGCAGGACGAGCGCCGAGTCGACGGCCTCCTGCAGACGCAGCTGGCTGATGTAGGCCTGGATGCGGATCTCGGCCACGAGCACGCGGTCCAGCAGGTCCCGCGCCTTGCTGTTCACCAGGTCGGCGTACTGCTCCATGAGCTCGTAGTCAGCCGTCTGGTAGGTCGACTCGGTCGCGTGCACGTGCAGCTCGAGCGCGAGCTCGTAGTCGGTCTCCCAGATGTCCGAGCCGACCAGCTCGATGCCCGCCTGGAGGTAGCCGACCGCCGGCTTGAAGGCTGCGCTCGTCTTCGCCCGGATGCCGGCCTGAAGGTTCAGCTGCGCGAGCTGCTTCCGCTCCACGGGGTCGGTGACCAGGTGCCCGCCGAAGGCGAGGTGGTTGACGATCTCGAAGAGGCGCTCCTGGCGCTCCTCGGCCGTCGACGCAGCGAAGAGCAGCCGCCCGATGCGCAGGTGCTCGGCCGGGAGCTGGTCCTCGGGGATCATCGAGTAGGACGCCTGCTGCACCCGGTCGTGCAGGAAGCGGTAGTGGATGCTCCCCGGGGACTCGACCGCCTGGGCCTCCTGGCCGGGGTCGAGGCTGCCGTCCAGGAACTTCCACTCGCTGCCGACGGGGTTCACCAGGCCCTCGCGCAGGGCCTCCGCGATGCCCCGGGCCGCCGCGAGGGGCGTGCACTCCAGGGCGATGGAGAGGGTCCGCAGATCGAAGCTGGCGCCCAGGGCCGCGGCCACCCGCAGGGCCGCCTGCGTGTCCGCCCCCAGCGAGCGGATCTTCCGGGCCATGAGCTCGACCACGTTGTCCGTGATCCCCATCGCCTCAATCTTGTCGGTGTCCCAGGTCCAGGTGCGGCTGCCCGGATCGAAGTCGATGGAGCCGCCCTCGAAGAGCGCCATCAGGAACTGGCTCAGGAAGAAGGGGTTGCCGCCCGTCTTCTTCATGCACAGCGCCGTGAGCTCCGACACCGCCGCCGCGGGCTGGAGCAGCGTGTCCTGGAGCAGCTCGCCCACGTGCACCGCGTCGAGCGGCGCCAGCGTGATCGTGTCGATGGTCGCGCTGGCCTTGCGCATCGCGTCCAGCGTCAGCAGCAGCTGGTGCCCCTCGCCCACCTCGTTGTCGCGGTAGGCGCCGATGAGCAGGATGTGCCGCGTCTGCGGGTCGGTCATGAAGCGCGTCATGAGCTTCAGGCTCGGCAGATCAGCCCACTGCAGGTCGTCGAGGAAGAGCGTCAGCGGGTGCTCGGCGGACGCGAAGGTCCGCACGAAGGACTCGAAGGCGATGTTGAAGCGGTTGAGCGCCTCGGCCGCCGGCAGCGGCGCCACGGGCTCCTGCTCCCCGATGATCAGCTCCACCTCGGAGATGACGTCGACGATGACCTGGCCGTTGGGCCCGACCGCGTGCTGCACCTTCTCACGCCAGTCGGCCAGCACCTCGGCCGGCTCCGTCAGCAGCTGCTTGACCAGCTCCCGGAAGGCCTGGATGAGGGACGCGTAGGGGATGTTTCGGTTGAACTGGTCGAACTTGCCTTCGACGAACTGCCCGCGCCGCTCGACGATGGGCCGGTGCACCTCGTGCACGAGGGCCGACTTGCCGATGCCGGAGTAGCCCGCGACCAGCAGCATCTCGCGGCCACCCGCGGCCACGCGGTCAAAGGCGGCCAGCAGCGTGCGGCGCTCGCCGTCGCGGCCGTAGAGCTTCTGAGGGAGCTGGAAGCGATCGCTGAGGTCGGTGACCCCGAGCTCGAAGGGAGGCACGTGGCCGGTGGTCTTGAGGAAGGCCAGGGCCTTCGCCAGGTCCTCGGCCACCGCGAAGGCGCTCTGGTAGCGGTCCTCGGCGTTCTTCGCGAGCAGGCGCACGATGATGGCGCTCAGGCCGGCGGGCACGCGCGGGTTGGCCTCGCTGGGGTTCAGCGGGGTGCGCGCGATGTGGCAGTGCACCAGCTCCATCGCGTCGTCGGTGGGGAAGGGGAGCTTGCCCGTGGCCAGGCGGTAGAGCGTCGCGCCGAGGGAGTAGAGGTCGGTGCGGTAGTCCAGCGCGCGGTTCATGCGGCCGGTCTGCTCGGGGGACATGAAGGCGAGGGTGCCTTCGAGCACGCTGGGGCTGAGGACCTCGGGGCGCTCGCGGCTGAGCTCGGTCGCGATGCCGAAGTCGAGGATCTTCACCTCGCCGCTCTGCTGGTTCCAGGCGATGTTGCCGGGGTTGATGTCCTTGTGGATCAGCCGGTTCGCGTGGATGCGGGCGAGCGCCCGGGCGGTCTTCTCGCAGATCTCGACCGCCATCGGGAGCGAGAGCTCGCCGCCTTCGACTGCGCGGGCGACGGCGGTGCCGCCGAAGTCCTCCAGCACCATCACGAGGCGGGCCCCCACCCGCTCCAGGGCCACCGCGGCGACGACGCCTTCACCCGACACGCGCTGCGTGATCTCGTACTCGCGCCGCATCCGGGCGATGCGCGCAGGGCTTGGCAGGTCTTCGGCCAGCGTCTTCAGGAAGACCGTGGCGCCGTCCGCGTCGCGCGTCGCCTGCTGGATGATCGAGTTGCTGGTCTCGTGGACCACGCGCAGAACCGTGTAGCCGGGTACCTCGAGCATCCCCACTCCTCCTCGTTTCGAGTCCTGCTTCCCCCCGGAAAAGACGCCCGTCCGGCGCAGGACCGGTCGAGCTTAGACCAAGCGACCCCAGGCTCGGACGCGCGCGTGAGAGGAATCCGGGCTGGGCCTGTGGGATCGCAGCCTGCCGCCTCGCGATCCGGCCCGTCGAGCAGATCAGATCGTTGGCGCGCGGTAGGCTGTGCGCCGCCGCACCATCAGGACACACGAGGAGGCTTCTGGATGTCCGATCGCTACGACTTGACCATCAAGACTGGTACCCGCCCCGGCGCGGGCACCGACGCCACCATCTCCGTCACGATCGTCGGCACGACAGGCACGAGCGGTCCGCACAAACTCGACATCTTCTTGAAGGACGACTTCGAGGCCGGGAGCGAGAACACCTACAAGGTGAAGTGCCCCGACCTGGGAGACCTCATCGCGCTGCGCTTCCGGTCGCAGGGCGGAGCCGTGGACTTCGGAGGCCACTGGCTGTTCGCCTGGGCGAAGGCCGAGCGGGACGGCAAGACCTGGCGCTTCCCCAACTACACCTGGCTCAAGAAGGACCACGAGCTCACGGTGCTCGAAGGCAGCGCGGTCCTGCCCCAGAACGCCAAGCAGGTCGGCGAGTACGACATCCGCCGCGGCCAGATCCAGGCCCGGCGCGAGCGCTTCCCCTGGCGGCCCAACGACGGCTCCCTGCCGGGCAGCCTCGACATCTCCGCGGAGCGGCCGGTCCCGATCGACGAGACCTACCGCGGGCTCAAGGAGGGCAGCTACACAGTCGTCTTCGCCGAGACGATGGCGAGGATGAAGCTCAGCACGAGCGTCATCAAGCGCGTCTGGCACGCCCTGGACGACGTCCACGAGCTCTTCGCGAGCTTCACGGAGCCGAAGGTCGCCGGCCGCTGGCGTGACGACCTCGAGTTCGCCCGCCAGGCGGTCCAGGGCGTGAGCCCCGTGCACATCCAGCTCGTCGACGGCCCGCCCGAGGGCATGCCCATCGACGACGAGCTGGTCTACGGCAACCTCGAGCCCGGGCTGGAGCTCGGTGCGGCCTTCGCGGCCAAGCGGATCTTCCTGCTCGACTTCAGCGAGCTGGAGGGCATCCCGATGTACCACGGGGAGGCCGACGGCAAGGTGGAGGACCGCTTCGCGCCGCCGGCTCGCTGCCTGCTCTTCCGCCAGAAGGACGGGCAGCTGCGCCCGCTGGCGATCCAGATGGGCAACGACCCCGAGCTGCCGATCTTCACGCCCAAGGACAGCGACTACGACTGGCTCGCGGCGAAGATGTACCTGCGCTGCAGCGAGGGCAACGTCCACCAGATGCTCAGCCACGCCATCTACACGCACTTCACGATGGAGCCCTTCGTGATGGCGACGCTGCGCAACCTGGCGGCCTCGCACCCGGTCTTCAAGCTGCTGAAGCGCCACTTCCGCTACACGCTCGCCATCAACGAGGGCGCGCGCGACAGCCTGCTCTCCGAGGGCGGCGTCTTCGACCTGTTCATGGCGACCGGCGGCCCCGAGAAGGGCCACCTCCAGCTCGCGGCCAAGGGCTACGCGGAGTGGACCATCGAGCACAACATGCTGCCGAAGGAGCTGGCGAAGCGCGGCGTGGATGACCCCGAGATCCTGCCCTACTACCCCTACCGGGACGACGCCCTGCCCATCTGGTACGCCATCGACGAGATGGTGCACGACCTGCTCGCCATCTACTACGAGAACGACCAGGCCCTCATCGACGACGAGGAGATGCAGGACTGGTGGACCGAGCTCAAGGACAAGGGCTTCCACGAGCGCGGGCTGCCCTGGGAGAAGCTGGACACCCTCGGGCTGCTCAAGGACCTGCTCACCACGGTGATCTTCACCGTCTCGGTGGGGCACACCGCGGTCAACTACGGCCAGTACGAGCACTACGCCTTCGTGCCCAACGCGCCGCTGTGCATGCGCCAGCCGCCGCCCACCGAGAAGGGCACGCTCAACGAGAAGACGATCGTCGACCACATGCCCAACCGGACCCAGGCGAGCTGGCAGGTGGCCATCGGCCGGGCGCTGGCGTCCTTCGGCAAGGACGAGGAGTACCTGCTCGACCCCGACGGCTGGAACGAGCAGTACTTCGAGGAGCCCGCCGCGCGGGCCGTGATCCGGCGCTTCCAGGAGCGCATGATCCAGCAGCAGGCGGTCGTGGATGCCGCCAACGAGGAGCGCCCCGTGGCCTACACGCTGCTCGAGCCGAAGAACATCCCGACCAGCATCACGATCTAGGCGCGACGGGGCGGGGCCTCAGTAGAGGTTGCCGCCCCGGAAGCCGCCGCTGTAGTCGATGTAGACGGTCTTCCACTCGGTGAAGAAGTCCACGGCCTGGGTCCCCATCTCGCGGGGGCCCACGCCGGTCTTCTTGATCCCGCCAAAGGGCAGCTGTGCCTCGCCGCCGATGGTCGGCGAGTTGACGTGCAGCATGCCGGTCTGGATCCGGTCGATGTACTGGAAGACCTGGTTGACGTCCCTCGTGTAGAGCGACGAGGTCAGGCCGAACTCGACGTCGTTGGCCACGTCGATGGCCTCCTCGAAGTCGTCCACCTTCAGCACGGACAACACCGGGCCGAAGATCTCCTCGCGGGCCACGCGCATGCCGCGCCGCACGCCGGTCCACAGGGTCGGCTCCGTGAAGAGGCCGTGGGCGAGCTCGCCCTCGCTCGCGCGCCCGCCACCGCAGACCGCCTCGACGCCCTCCGCGAAGCCGATGCCCAGGTACTCCTGCACCTTGTCGAACTGGTCCTCGTCCACCGAGGGGCCCATCGTCGTCTCGGGATCGAGGCCGTTGCCGGGCACGATCTCCGCCGCCGCCTTCGCCAGCGCCTCGACGAAGGCGTCGTGAACGCCCTTCTGCACGATGGCCCGCGAGGTCGCCGTGCAGCGCTGGCCCGTCGAGCCGAAGCCGCCCTTGGCCGTGGCCGCGACGGCGAGCGCCACGTCGGCGTCGTCCAGCACGATGATCGGGTTCTTGCCGCCGAGCTCGCACTGCACGCGCTTGCCGAGCGCCGCGCCGCGGGCGTGGATGGCGTGACCGACCTCGGTGCTGCCGGTGAAGGAGATGGCCTCGATGCCGGGGTGCTCCACGATGGCCTTGCCGGCCGCGGGTCCGCCCTGCACCAGGTTCAGCACACCCTTCGGCACGCCGGCGTCGATGAAGGCCTGGACCACGAGCTCGGTGACCCACGGGGTCTGCTCGGCGCCCTTGAGCACCACCGTGTTGCCGGTGACGAGGGCCGGCGCGATCTTCCAGGCCGGGATCGCCATGGGGAAGTTCCACGGCGTGATCAGGCCGACGACGCCCAAGGGCTCGCGCACGGTGCAGGCGAAGGTGCTGCCGATCTCGGACGGGACCGTCTCGCCGTTGAGGCGACGGGCCTGGCCCGAGAACCACTCGACCAGGATGGCGCCCTTGAGGACCTCGCCCTTCGCCTCG
>JAJDAI010000757.1 GCA_029261955.1 Deltaproteobacteria bacterium
CTGCGCAGAGTCACGACACCCGGCGATCGCCCTCGATCCCGGGGCGCAACCCGGCTAGAACCTCCTCAGAACTGGGGGGATCCAGCCGTGCAGTTCGCCGACGTCCCCCGATCGCCAAAAGCGTAACTACTTTTGGAGTCACTACAGAGGAAAGGCTGGTATGGTTCGCGCCGTGACCCGATTCCTGCTGGTGCTGCTGCCCCTGCTCGCCGCGTGCGAGGACGACTACGCGCAGCTCTACACGACCGCGCCCTTCGCCCCGAGCCTCACCGAGGACGGCATCGAAGCGCTGGATCACCTCGGCCCCATCCTCGTCGACGAGGGCACGAACTTCGGCGTCTTCTCCGCCCACGCGGATCGCCTGGAGCTGCTGCTCTTCGACGACCCCGAGAGCGGCACCCCCGCCCAGCAGTTCCCCATGGTCCGCATCGGCGACGTGTGGAACCTCTACGTCGAGGGCGTCGGCCTGGGCCAGCACTACGGCTACGTCGCCTGGGGCCCCAACTGGCGCTACGAGGAGGACTGGTTCCCCGGCTCCATCCGCGGCTTCGTGGCCGACGTGGACCCCGAGGGCAACCGCTTCAACCCAAACAAGCTCCTGACCGATCCCTGGTGCCGCGCGCTGCACCGCGACCACGACTGGAGCAAGGGGAGCACGGCGTCCGGCCCCGGCCGCACCGACTCAACCTGGGCCGCCTCGTCCAAGTGCGTCATCGTCGACTCCAACTACGAGTGGTCCGACAACGAGCGCACCTGGCGGGAGCAGCGGCGCTCCGGCACGCACCCCGGGCACGGGGTCGCCGACGCGATCATCTACGAGGTCCACCCCAAGGGCTTCACGGCGAACCCCGCCAGCGGCGTGGACCACCCCGGCACCTTCCGTGGCGTCGGCGAGAAGGCGGCCTACCTGCAGGACCTCGGCATCAACGTGGTCGAGCTGCTGCCGGTGCACGAGAAGCCGCTGGACGGCGGCTACTGGGGCTACAACAACATCAACTTCTTCGCGCCGGAGATCAGCTACGCGGCCGATCCCGACCCGCGGCAGATCGTCGACGAGTTCAAGTGGATGGTGGATCAGCTCCACCAGCACGACGTCGAGGTCGTCATCGACGTCGTCTACAACCACACCGGCGAGGGCGGGCTCTGGCGCGAGCGCATCTACCAGGACGACAGCAGCCTGGACCCGACGACCGACGCCGACTTCTACAACTTCGACCCCCACGAGACCGCCGGCATCTACAACCTGCGCGGCCTGGACAACAGCGAGTACTACGCGCTGGACGGCGGCGGGCTGACCTACTGGAACAACACCGGGGTCGGCAACCAGACGCGGGTCAACAACGGCCCCATGCACCGCATGACCATGGACTCGCTGCGCTGGTACGTGCAGGAGATGCATGTCGACGGCTTCCGCTTCGACCTGGCGCCGATCCTCGGCGAGGTGGACGGCGACTACAACAACTGGGACGACCCGGCGAACACCATCCTCCAGGACATCGCCGACGACGACATCCTCCAGGAGTACAACGTCCGGATCATCGCGGAGCCCTGGTCCGCGGGCGGCAACTACAACCCCGTCCTGGGCCAGTTCCCGGCCAGCTCCACGAAGCCGAACTTCGGCTGGGGCGAGTGGAACGCGCGCTTCCGGGACTGGTGGCGCAGCTTCGCCAACGACGACGACTGGCGCCTGAACACCAACGAGGCCGAGGCCGACGGCGGCTTCACGCTGACCGGCTCCAGCGGGCTCTACGAGCACAACGGCCGCGGTCCCTGGGCCTCGGTCAACTTCGTGACCGTGCACGACGGCATGACGATGTTCGACCTCTTCTCCTACGAGGAGAAGCAGAACGGCTGCGGCCCGCTGAACCCCGTCTGCTGCGACGACCCCAACTCCCCGTGGTGCGACCAGAGCAGCGGCGAGGACCACAACCGCTCCCGGAACTGGGGCATCGACGCCGTGGGCGAGGCGACCAAGCGCCAGCTCATGCGCAACATGTTCACCGCGATGATGGTGAGCCACGGCACCCCGCTCCTGCTCGGCGGGGACGAGTGGCTGCGCACCCAGCACGGCAACAACAACGCCTACAGCACCGGCGCGGACAACGAGTTCAACTGGCACATGTGGGGCGCCTGGCAGCAGGCCGACTTCCGCGTGCGCATGCACGACTTCGTGCGGCAGGTCATCCAGGTCCGCAAGGACCACGCCTACGCCTTCGCGCCGGAGGAGTACGGCGGCGGCGCCCCCTTCGAGTGGAAGTCGGCCAACAACGACAGCAACGTGGCCTGGGATTCGCGGCACCTGATGCTGCACTACTGGGACGAGTCCTTCGGCGCGCAGATCGTCGTGCTCATCAACCACGAGGCCTCCCCCGTGGAGTTCCAGCTGCCCGAGGGCGTGAACTGGGGCCGCGTCATCGACACGCAGCGTTGGTGGGACCTCGAGGATCCCGATGCGCCCGACGACTACTTCGACCAGACCGGCGCCGACGAGTGGGTCAGCCACAACGCGTCGGTCGCCACCCCCGAGCTCGTGACGACGTCCACCTGGACCGTCACCGACCGCTCGATGGTCATCCTGGTGCAGCAGTGAAGCGAGCGCTGATCGTCCTGGTGCTCCTGCTGCTGCCGGCGCTCGCGCAGGCCGAGGCGCCGCGTCAGCGCGTGGGCGTGGCCGGCTACTTCCGCATCATGGCGCGGCCGGACTTCCAGGGCGGCTTCGGGCGGCTGGGCTTCTGGAACCTGCACGGGCGCCTGCTCAACGAGGGCCCCTGGGCGGGCCTCGAGGTGCGGGTCAACATGCTGGAGCAGGCGCCCGGCACCAACGACCCCTGGGCGGCCGTGCACCTCCGCATCGAAGGCGGCGCGGCCCGCGGCGCGGAGCCGAGCAACGGCGCGCTCGGCCAGTTCATCCTCGCGCAGGCCTTCGTCGAGGCCGGCAACATCGGCATCCCGAACGTCACCTGGTCCCTGGGCACGCTGTGGACCTGGCTGGGTGATCTGGGCCTGTACGACTTCCGCCCGGCGACGCTGTTCTTCAACACGCTGGGCTTGAGCGCGCGCTGGAACCACGGGCCCGTCGAGATCATGCTCGGCGTCGGCGACAAGGGCTTCATGACCCGGGGCACGGAGTACGCGCCCATCCTCACGGGCGGCGGCTACGTCCGCGTGACGCCCATCAAGCACATCCAGTTCGCCCTCGGCGGCCAGGTGGGCTTCGAGCCGGAGGTCGAGGGCAACCGCTTCGCCCCGCACGACACCCCCGGCATCGAGTACGAGGACTGGATCCGCGGCGAGGTGGTTGAGGCCTTCGACGAGCTCAACCCGGGCCAGCTCGACTTCTTCCCGAAGCCCGAGTCCAAGAACAACCTCAGCTACTCCGCCATCGCCTCGTTGGGCTTCGGGGCCATCGGCCCGCTAAACTGGAACAGCTTCTACGCGCGCTTCGAGCAGGACCACCCGCAGAACTTCACCGAGGAGAGCTACGAAGGGCGCGACTTCACCCTCTACGTCAGCTCCCTGACCGACCAGCGCTACGCCCTGACCCTCGGGAACGAGACGCAGCTGACCCTGGTGCCCGGCCGCCTCGACCTCGCCC
>JAJDAI010000758.1 GCA_029261955.1 Deltaproteobacteria bacterium
CGCTCGCCCCGGGCGTCGATGCCCGGCTCGCCGCCGGCCACCGCGCGGTTTGCGCCCACCAGGTAGTCCAGGGCAGGGTGCACGCCGGGCAGCTCGCGCCCGGGCAGGTCCATGTCCCGCGGCTTCCAGGCGCCGAGGGCGAGCAGCACGGCGTCGAAGCTGCGCAGCTCCTCCAGCGGCAGGTCCACGCCCACCTCCACGCCGCAGCGGAAGGTGACGCCCTCCTGGCGGATCTGGCTGAGGCGCAGCTCCAGGACGCGCCGGTCCAGCTTGAAGTCGGGGATGCCGTAGCGCATCAGGCCGCCGGCCTTGTCGTGCCGCTCGAAGACGGTGACCGCGTGGCCGACCCGCGCCAGCCGCTGCGCCGCCGCCAGGCCCGCGGGGCCCGATCCCACGACCGCGATGCGCTTGCCGGTCCGGGTGAGGGCCCGCCGGGGCACCACCCAGCCGCGGGCGAAGGCGGCGTCCGCGAGCTGCTTCTCGATCTGCCGGATGGTCACCGGCGCCTCGTGCATGTTGAGCACGCAGGCGTCCTCGCAGGGCGCGGGGCAGACACGGCCCGTGATCTCGGGGAAGGGGTTGGTCGCGTCGAGGCGGTCCCAGGCTTCCTTCCAGCGACCCTCGGCGACCAGCTGGTTCCAGTCCGGGATGTGGTTCCCCAGCGAACAGCCGGTGTGGCAGAAGGGCACGCCGCAGCTCATGCAGCGCGATCCCTGGCTGGTCAGGGATTCGCGGGACAGCTGGCCCTCCACCTCCTGCCAGTCCTGCACGCGCGTGGCGGGATCCCGCTTCGGTGTGCTCTGCCGGGGGACATCGAGGAAGGCGCGGGGATCGGTGGTCATGAGACCTCCCGGGCCGTCTGGGCCGTTCGTTCAAGCGTCGGCACGAGCCGCAGGCTGCCGAGGCCGGCGGCGGGCAGGACCTGGACGAAGTTCTCGCGCCAGGCCGGCCAGTTCCCGAGCACGCGCCGGGCCATGGTCGAGCCGGTGATGTCGGCGTGCAGGAGCAGCAGCGCCCGCAGCTCGGCGTCCGCGCTGAGGGGGTGGATGCGGACGTCGGAGCGGTGCACGCGGGTGGGGAAGAACCCGTCCCGGTCCAGGACGAAGGCCCGCCCGCCGCTCATGCCGGCGCCGAAGTTCCGCCCCGTCGGCCCCAGGACGACGACGGTGCCGCCCGTCATGTACTCGCAGCCGTGGTCGCCCAGGCCTTCGACGACCGCGTCCGCGCCGCTGTTCCGCACCGCGAAGCGCTCCCCGGCCCCGCCGCGCACGAAGAGCTGGCCGCCCGTGGCGCCGTAGAGCGCGACGTTGCCGATGATCGTGTCCTGGAAGGGCTTGCCGGGCAGACCCTTGGGCGGAAGCACGCTGATGCGCCCGCCGTTCATGCCCTTGCCGACTGCGTCGTTGGCCGCGCCTTCGACCTGCAGGTCCACGCCGGGGGCGAGGAAGGCGCCGAAGCTCTGGCCCGCGGTGCCCAGCAGCCGGACCCGCACGGTGCCCGCGGGCAGGCCCGCCGCGCCGTGGCGGCTGACGATGGAGGAGGACAGGCGCGTGCCGACGGAGCGGTCCGTGTTCAGCACGGGCAGGGAGACCTCGATGCTCCGGCTCGCGGAGATCGCAGGCGCCGCGACCCGCTGGAGCTGGTCCACCAGCCAGCCGCCCGGCGAGGGCTGCCGCTCGGTCGCGAAGCAGCGGCGACGAGAGCCGCGCGTGGACTCGGGGTTGCCCAGCATGGGCTGCAGATCCAGGTCCTTCGCCTTCCAGCTCTGCTCCGGGATGACGACGTCGAGGAGATCCGAGCGCCCGACGATCTCGTCCACGCTCCGGTAGCCCAGCTCGGCCATCCGCTCGCGCAGGTTCTGCGCGACGAAGAGCATGAAGTTCATGACGTGATCGGGGGCCCCGCGGAACAGCGCCCGCAGCTTCGGATCCTGGGTCGCCACGCCCACCGGGCAGGTGTTCTTGTGGCAGACCCGCATCATCACGCAGCCCGAGGAGATCAGCGCCGCGGTGCCGAAGCCGAAGCGCTCGGCGCCGAGCAGCGCGGCGATCAGCACGTCCCGGCCGGTCTTGAGGTGGCCGTCGACCTCCAGCGCCACGCGGTCGCGCAGGCCCTGCTGGAGCAGCGCCTGGCGGACTTCGGACAGGCCCAGCTCCCAGGGCAGGCCCGTGTGGTGGATCGATCCGAGGGGCGAGGCCCCCGTGCCGCCGGAGCGACCGCTGATGAGCAGCGCGTCCGCGCCGGCCTTCGCGACCCCGGCCGCCACCGTGCCCACGCCGCCCTGGGCGACGAGCTTCACGCTGACGGTCGCGCGCGAGTTGGCCTGCTTCAGGTCGTGGATGAGCTGATGCAGGTCCTCGATGGAGTAGATGTCGTGGTGCGGCGGGGGTGAGATCAGGGTCACGCCCGGCGTGCTGTGCCGCGTGCGTGCGATGGCCTCGTCGACCTTGTGTCCGGGGAGCTGACCGCCTTCGCCCGGCTTGGCACCCTGCGCCATCTTGATCTGCAGCTCGTCGGCGGAGATGAGGTACTGCGGGGTCACGCCGAAGCGCCCCGAGGCGACCTGCTTGATGGCCGAGCGCGGCGAGTCCCCGCGCGAGTCCAGCTGGTAGCGGGCCGGGTCCTCGCCGCCCTCGCCCGAGTTGCTGCGCGCGCCCAGGCGGTTCATGGCGATGGCGAGGTTCTCGTGCGCCTCCTTGCTGAGCGAGCCGAAGGACATCGCGCCGGTGCGGAAGCGCGTCACGATGGCCTCGGCCGGCTCGACGGAGTCCAGCGGGATGGGCTCGCGGTCCGAGCGGAGCCGCAGCAGCGAGCGCAGGCCATGGCGGGCGGTCGAGGTGTCGTCCGCGGCCGCGACGAAGGTCTTGAAGATGGCGTAGTTGGCGGAGCGCACCGCGTGCTGGAGCAGGCCGATGGTCTCCGGGTTCCAGGCGTGGGGCTCGCCGTCGCGCCGCCAGCGGGTGCGTCCGCCGGTCCTCAGCGGAGGCGCGGTGGGCTGCCAGGCGTCGCGGTGCCGCAGCAGGGCCTCGCAGGCGACGACGCCGAGGTCCGCGCCACCGAGCACCGCCGGGGTGCCGCTGAACCAGCGCTCGACCAGCGAGGAGCTCAGGCCCAGGACCTCGAAGAGCTGCGAGCCGCGGTAGCTCTCCAGGGTCGAGATGCCCATCTTGCTCATGATCTTGAGCAGACCCATGTGGAAGGCCGCGAGCAGCCGGGGCTTCGCGTGGGCCGCCTCGACGCGGCCATCCCGGGCCAGGTCGGCCACGGTGTCCAGCGCCAGCCAGGGCACGATCGCGCCCGCGCCGTAGCCGAGCAGCACCGCGGCGTGGTGGCTGGTGCGCACCTCGCCCGATTCGGCGATGAGCCCTGCGCGTCCACGCAGGCCGGCCCGCAGCAGGTGCTTCTGCACCGCGGCGACCGCGAGGGCCATGGGGATCGCGGCGCGGTGAGGTCCGTGCCCGCGGTCCGACAGCACGAGCAGCGTGGCTCCCCCCCGCACGGCGTCCTCGGCGGCGGCGGTCAGCTCTTCGACGGCGTCGCGCAGGGAGCGCCCCGCCCGCTCCTGCCAGCGCTCCGTCGGTCGGTCGGGCAGGGAGTCGATGTCCGCCGGCGCGGCGAACAGGGTGTCGAGCCGAGCGAGAGCGACGCCGTCCAGGTGGGTCGCCTCGAGCCGCGCGAGCGCCTCGGGCGTGATGATCGGCGCGTCCA
>JAJDAI010000759.1 GCA_029261955.1 Deltaproteobacteria bacterium
GCACCGACAACCCGAACACCGACGGCAAGACGGTCACCATCGGCATCGAGAACGCCGACGCCACGGCCGCCACGGCCTTCTGGAACCAGGTCACGGACGGCGAGGAGGACGGCACGGCCATCCGCTTCGAGGCCGTCGACACCGAGGTCGACTCCGACCTCGACACGATGTTGGGCTGCGAGGGCGACTGCGACGACGCCGACTCCAACACCTACCTGGGCGCGCCCGAGCTCTGCGACGCGGCGGACAACGACTGCGACGGCGCCGTGGCCGACACCGAGATCGACGACGACGCCGACGGCCAGGCCGAGTGCCAGGGCGACTGCGACGACGCCGACATCGTGCGTTTCCTGGGCAACGCCGAGGCCTGCGACGCCATCGACAACGACTGCGACCTCGTCGTGCCGGTGGACGAGCTGGACGACGACGGCGACGGGCAGGCGGAGTGCGAAGGCGACTGCGACGACGCCGACCCCACCAGCTACGACGGCGGCACCGAGATCTGCGACGGCCTGGACAACGACTGCGACGGCGGGCTCCCCGCTGACGAGTCCGACGACGACGGCGACGGGCAGGCGGAGTGCGAGGGCGACTGCGACGACGCCGACGCGGCGAACTTCGACGGCAACACCGAGGTCTGCGACGGCGGGGACAACGACTGCGACGCGGTCATCCCGGCCGACGAGCTGGACGGCGACGGCGACGGCCAGTCGGTCTGCGCGGGCGACTGCGACGACGCGGACGCTGAGAACTACGACGGGAACGCCGAGGTCTGCGACGGCGCGGACAACGACTGCGACGCCGTCATCCCGAGCGACGAGACGGACGACGACGGCGACGGGCAGGCGGAGTGCGAAGGCGACTGCGACGACGCGGACGCGGCCAACTTCGACGGCAACTCCGAGGTCTGCGACGGGCAGGACAACGACTGCGACGCCGTCATCCCGAGCGACGAGACGGACGACGACGGAGACGGCGACAGCGAGTGCGCCGACGGCGACTGCGACGACGCGGACGCCGCCGTGCACCTGGGCGCGGTCGAGGTCTGCGACGACGGCATCGACCAGGACTGCGACGGCTCGGACCAGACGGGGTGCGTCGTGTACTGCATCGAGCGCGACGGCAGCCCGCCGGACCTCATCCAGCTGGACCGGGCCACGGGCCAGGAGGTCGGCCGCCAGACCATCACCTGGCCGGGCCACACCATCGAGGGCGGCAACGACCTGGTGCGCCACCCGATCAGCGGGGCCGTATTCGCCATCCTGCAGGACGACGATCTGGACGACGAGGTGGACCGCTACCTGGTGGAGTTCGACCTGGCTACGGCGACCGGCTTCGCGGACGTTGGCCTGCTGGCAGACCGCCTCTCGTCCATCACCTTCGACGATGCGGGCCTGCTCTACGGCATCGGCTCCGACGGCTCGAACTCGAGCGAGAACGTGCTCTTCGACGTGAGCCTGGTGGACGCCAGCATGACGACCCTGATGAGCCTGAACAGCTCGACGGACGACGGTGAGGCCATCGCCTACAACCCCGACGACGGCATGATCTGGCGCTTCAGCGGCTTCCCGTCCAGCGACGCCGACATCTTCAGCATCGATCCGGTGTTGTTGACCGACGCGGTGGTCTCCACGGACCACGGCAGCACGAGCGAGATCTTCGGCGCGGGCTACGACGAGGCCGCTGGCGTGATGGTGACCTTCGACATCGACAACGACGTCGACACCTACGATACGGTCACCGACACCTGGACGGAGATCACGGACGCGTCTGTGTCCGACTACTGCCGCGGCATGCTGCTCGCCGAACCGAACCTGGTCCTGCCCGACTAGCGCCTGCTGGCCGTCACACCACGGCGGCCAGCGGCCACCTCTGCCAGAGCAAACCGAAGCGCACGCCGCGATCGCTGACAAGACAGCGGTCGCGGCGGCTTCGCGTCATGGCCGCCAGCAGCAGCGACATCCCGGCCACGATCAGCTCTGCCCGCCCCGGCAGCAGGCCCGGCACGTCCAGCCGCTGCGCCGGCGTCATGGCCGCCAGCCGCGCCCGCGCGGCTACCAGCTCGTCGCGCTGAAGCTCCTGGCCGTGGATGGCCGTGGGGTCCCAGGTCGTCAGGCCGCGGACCACCTGGAGCGCCGTCGTCACCGTGCCCGCCACCCCGACCAGGGTCGCGGGGCCGCGCACGTCCGGCAGCTCCGCCAGCGCCCGCTTTGCCGCGGCGTCGAGCGCGCCCAGGTCCGAGCCGAAGCGCTCCGCCAGCTTCACCGAGCCCACCGGCAGGGACACGGCCCAGTCGGTCCGCCCGCGCGTGCGCAGCGCGAACTCCGTGCTGCCGCCGCCGATGTCGACAACCAGCAGGGGCAGGCGCTGGCGGAAGCTGCGCTCCTGGGCCAGGGCGACCGCGGCCGCCTCCTCGTCCCCGCTGATCACCGCGAGGGACAGCCCGATCTCGTCCGCGACTCCCTCCAGGAAGTCCCGCCCGTCAGGCGCCTCGCGCACCGCGGAGGTCGCCGCGCCCAGCACGGCCCCCTGGGGCACGCCCAGCGCGTCCAGGCGGCCCGCGAAGTGCCGCAGCGCCACCCGCGCCCGCACGCGTCCGGCGATGCTCAGGGAGCCGTCAGCGCCCCGATCCCGACCGAGCCCGGTGATGATCTGCAGGTCTTCAGCGATGCGCAGCCGGCGTCGATCGCGTTCGTCCGCGAAGAGCACGCTCATGGACGCCGTGTTGGTGCCCAGGTCGATGAGCGCGACGCGCGCCGGCGGGTCCCGCCGATCGCGAAGAAGCGGGTTCACTTCTTGGCCGGGCCCCACTGGGGGTTGCTGAAGCTGCCCGTGCCGTCCGTGATGCGCGTCTGCGAGCCGCCGTCCGCGGTCATGATGTAGAGCTGCTTGCCCCCGCCCTCGCGGCTGCTGCTGAACAGGACGTGGCTGCCGTCGGGCGACCAGGTGGGGTCCTCGTCGTCGCCCTTGCTCTGCGTCAGTCGCCGCAGGCCGGTGCCGTCGGTGTTGATGACGAAGATGTCGAAGCGGCCCTTGTCCCGACCGGCGAAGGCCACGCGGGTGCCGTCGGGCGAGAAGGCCGGCGAGACGTTGTGGCC
This sequence comes from Deltaproteobacteria bacterium, assembly GCA_029261955.1. GTDB lineage: Bacteria > Myxococcota_A > UBA796 > UBA9615 > UBA9615 > CALCXL01. The sequence goes on from JAJDAI010000759.1 coordinate 3,099, forward strand.
GCCCAGGCGGACGAGCTGCCGCGGCGCGCTGCCGTCACGCTCCATCAGGAAGATCTGCGGGTTGCCGTTGCGGCTGCTGACGAAGGAGATGACCTGGCCGTCGGGCGACCAGTTGGGGCTCACGTCGATGCCCCACTGCCGGGTGAGGCGCCGGATGATCGAGCCGTCGGGCTGCAGCGCGTAGATCTCGCTGTCCCCGTCCTTGCTCAGGGTCAGCACGATCTCCTGGCCGTCGGGCGACCACTCGGCGCCGGCGTTGATGCCGGGGTGCGCGCTGACCTTCTTGTGGCGGCCGGTCCGCAGGTCCGTGCGCCACAGGTCCGGGTTGTTGTCCCGGTACGAGGTGTAGGTGACGTAGCGGCCGTCGGGCGACCAGGCGGGGGACAGGTTGATGGACCCGTTCCGGCTGACTGGCCGCGGGCTCTGCCCGTCGTAGTCGAAGAGGTAGATCTCCTTGCCCTGGCCGTAGTTGGCCACCGCCACGATGCGGGTGTCGAAGACGCCCGGCTGGCCCGTGAATTCCTCGATGATCGCGTTGGAGAAGTGGTGGGCGAGGTAGCGCTGGTCGACCACGTCGCCGGTGAGCTCGCGGGCCAGCATCTCGGCCCCGGCGTCGACGTCGTAGACGTGCAGCTCGACCGTCAGGCCGGCCTCGTCCTGCCGGACGGCGGCCTTGACGAGCCCGACCGCGCCGGGGACGCGCCAGTTCTCGAACTGGAACTCGCTCTGCTTGATGCCCGCCGTGCTGTCCTCGATGAAGGACATCGGATCCATCAGCTCGAAGTAGCCCGAGATGCCCAGGTCGCTGACCACCACCTCGCGCAGCAGGTCCGCCGTGCCGCGGTCCACGCCGTCGACCTTGAACTCCGGCATGGCCAGGGGCAGCTTCGCGGCGCTTCCGCCGCTGATCTGGATGTACGAGACCCCCTCATCGCCCCGAGGTGGGGCGGTGGGCGTGTCCTGCGCGGCAGCGGGAGCAGCCAACAGCAGGGTGAGCAGGGGGATGACGGTTCGGATCACTGCTTGTCCTTCGGAGAGAAGCCTACCGAAATGGTGCGGTTGTCGTTCGAGCCCGGTGGCGGCACGGTGCGCGTGCGCATCACCGCGCGCAGGCAGCTCTGGTCGAAGACGAAGTCTCCGCTGCTCTCGCCGATGCGCGGATCGGCGATGGCGCCGTTGGCTTCGACCCGGAACACAACCGAGGCCCAGATGTCCTCGGGCAGGGGGGTCCGCTGCCCCTTCGGGAACCAGTTGTACTGGACGCGGTCGCGCACCTGACGCTCGTAGGCGGTGAGCTGGCGGCCGTAGGCGGAGCGCGCGCCGGCCTCCGGCTTGGCGTTGGGGTCGCCGTCGGGGCTCGTCTCGAAGATGACCTCGTCCGACTCCTCCTCGACCGAAGCCAGGAGCGCCGACAGGTCCCGCTTGGGCTCCTTCTTGGGCTCGGGCTCCTTCTCCTTCTTCTTCGGCGGCTCCTTCTCGGGCCCCTCGTCCTTCTCCTTCTTCTTCTCCTTGAGGACCATCTGGTCCTCGATGATCGGGGCTTCCTTGACCTTTTTGCCGGCCTCGCCGGCGGCCTTCGGCTTGGGGGCCGCGGCCTTGGTGGGCAGGGACACCGACTTCGGCAGCACGACGGCGGACACCATGAAGACGTCCCGGTCCACCGGGGCCGGCGGGCGGGGGTCGCAGTCAGCGAGCACAAAGAGGAACAGCATGGGGATGTGCAGCAGGAGGGAGGGAACGAGGGTCATCCCCACGCCCGGGCCCGGGTCGCTGAGGATCCCCCTGTACTTGCTGGACCGGACGGAGCTCATACCCGGCTCAGTCCTCAGCCTCCGGAGGCTCGGTGACGAGCCCCACGGAGATGATTCCGGCCTTGCGGCCGGCGGCGAGGACCTCCATCAACTGGCCGTAGGTCGTCTCCACGTCGCCGCGGACGAACAGGCTCTTGTCGGTGCGATTCTCGTAGATTGCGGGCAGGCGTTCGCCCAGCTCCGCGCAGGGGAACTCGGTCTCGAGGACGAAGCACTGACCTTGCGCGTTCACGGTGACTATGACCGGCTGGCTGTCGGTCTGTTCCAGGTTTGAGGCCGAGACCCGGGGCAGGTTGACCTCGACTCCCTGCGTCATCAGCGGCGCGGTGACCATGAAGATCACCAGCAGCACGAGCATGACGTCCACGAAGGGCGTCACGTTGATCTCGCTGAGCACCGTGTCGACGCCGAGTTCGTCGTCCCAGCCTCCGCCGCCGCCGGTGGACATGCCCATGGCGGCTCAGTTCCCCTTGCTCATCTCGTGGCGCTCCACGAGGTTGAGGAAGTCGGCGCCGAAGTGGTTCAGCTCACGCGCGAGCAGCTTCAGCCGGGTCGCGAAGTAGTTGTAGAAGAGCACCGCGGGGATGGCCGCGAAGAGGCCGACGGCGGTCGCGATGAGCGCCTCGGCGATGAAGGGGCCGACCTCGGCGATGCTCGTGGTGCCCCGCGCGCCGATCTCCTGGAAGGCGCGGAGGATGCCCCAGACCGTGCCGAACAGGCCGATGAAGGGGGCCGCGCTGCCGCAGGACGCCAGGAAGGGGATGGTGCGCTCCAGGCGCGTCATGGACTCCGAGCCGGCCTTGCGCAGGGCGCGCGCGACGTTGTCGGAGCCGCCCCGCCTGCCGCCTGCCGCCACCGCCTCGTTGAGGCGCACGAGCTCGCGGTAGCCGGCCGAGAAGGACGCGGCCACGGGCGAGTCGGGGTACTGGCCGACCTCCGCGTTCGCCTGCTCCAGCGAGCTGGTGCTCCAGAAGCGGTCGAGGAAGGCCGCCGACTGGGCCCAGGCCTTCCGCAGGATCACCATCCTCTGGATGATGATCGCCCAGGAGATCAGGGAGAAGATGATGAGGATGAGCATGACGGCCTTGACCACCGGATCCGCTTCGAGGATCAGGCGCCAGGCGGAGGTGCTTCCAGCAGCAAGCAGCATCAGCGGGACTCAGGGTGAAGGGGGTGAATGCGAGCCGGCGGCAATGTAACAGAGCGGGCGATCAGCGCAGAACCTCGACCTCGATGGCGCCGTTCCGGTCGAAGGAGCCGAGCGCGTGCCGTTCGCGGAAGGAGGCCTTCAGCCGCCGCCCGATCTGGCCCACCTGGAGGTAGTTCAGCAGCATGCCGCTGCCGCCCCCGACCACCGGCACCCAGCGGGTGATGTGCAGGCCGGCGCCCAGGGCGATTCGAGTGACGACGGCCTGGAGCGCCTTGAGCAGCAGGGGATTCTGGAAGGTGCCCGTGCCCGTCACGACCGCCGGCAGCCGCCGCAAGAGCTCCGCCTCGGAGCCCTCGAAGTCCACGTCCGCGTCCACAGCTCGCGCCAGCGCCTTCCACAGTTCGATCTCCCCGCGGTCGGTGCGGTAGTCGAAGCCGTAGGCCAGCGAGATGCGCTGGGCCAGCCGGACGACCGACACCACCAGGTGCATCAACCCCGGAGGCAGGCCCAACCATCCACCCGCCCCCAGGGAAAGCCCGGAGATGGCCGCCTGCCGGCGCGCGTCGCGCACGTAGTGATCCACGACGGGATCCAGCTCTTCGACGCCGAGCTGGGCGATGGATTCCAGGCCGTCCACGGTCGAGCCGCGCACCGCGAGGTCCGACACCACCTCCTTCGGATCGACCGAGGCGAGTCGGTACAGATGCTGGAAGAGGCCGTCGTCGAGGGCGTCGAGCATGGCTTTGGCGAGGTCGTCTGCGCGCACGGCGGGATGATAGACGCATGGCGCTGCGTCCGACGGCTCGAAGCGCGCGGGGTGTCGGACTGGTATGCTCGGACGCTCCGTCGACCTGCAGGAGAAAGCCCGTTGAGTTCCAAGGACTTGTTCCCTGAGGCGCTCCGCTCCGAGCTCGCCGAGCTGCCCCGCCCGCATCCCTCTTTCCTGGTGTCCTTGCTGACACGGGAGGAGCCTGCGATTTGTTCGTTCCGCGAGCAGATCGCGGCCTGGTGGGACAACGTGAGCGAGGAAGCCCGCGCCCGCTATCAGGATCAGCTGCAGTCCCTGGAGAATGAGAATTTCTTCCAGGCCTTCGGCGAGCTCGCGGTGCACGAGGTGCTGCGCTACCACGAGATCCAGGTCTCGTCCTACGCCGAAGAGCCGGCTGGCTGGATGCGTGCCCGGTCGGGCGACGACGGCGACGAGTTCGGGCTCGCGGTGGTCTCGTACCTGCCGGAGGTGCAGATCCGCGGCTCCATGAGCGTGTACCGCCACCTGGTGCGCGAGCTCAACCAGATCCACCACCACTACGCCTTCAGCGTCTACCTGAAGCGCTGGCTGCCCTACGACTTCGACCCCCGGCCCATCAAGCGCGCGCTCGAGGTGTGGCTGGATTCGCTGGACGATGGCTCCTGGCACGGCAAGTACGCCGAGTACCGGGACGAGAACATCCACCTGGAATTCTCGATCCTCGACAAGCTCAGCGAGGACCGCCGCAGCCTGGTGCGCTTCCGCATCTCGCCGCTGCGCACGCCGGACGTGCTCGAGAAGGTCGTGGAGTGCGTCGACCAGCTCACCGCGACGGCGCCGGACGACGGCGACGTGCCGCTGGTGGCGACGATCTTCTCGAACGAAGACTGGGCGCTTCCCAACGCCTTCCTCTTCGACCACCTGTACGGCAAGGCCGACTACTCGTTCAACTGGACCACGCACGGTGGCCGGGTCGAGCGCATGCAGTCCTTCCAGCGCCGCTCGGCGAAGTACGGCGTCTTCGTGGACGAGAAGTACGACAAGCTCTCGGCGATCGTGATGGCGGACAAGGAGTGGGAGCGCGACAAGGTCGTGTTCAGCCTCCGTGTGCTGCACAACCCCTACGCGCGCACGCCGCTGCCGCCCGGGTTCTTCGAGGACTTCGCGCAGTACCGCCCCATCGAGCGGGAAGGCGAAGAGGTCTTCTTCAGCTGGAACAACCAGCACCGCGCGCGCTTCCGCCTGCCCTGATCGGGCGTCTGGTTACTGCACCTCGGTGAGGCTGCCCGGCCAGGGCTGCCCCGGCGCGTGCACGACCAGGAAGGGCAGGCAGGCCACCTCCAGGTCGCGGCAGGGCACGCAGCCCTCGCCCTGCCCGTCCGTGTCGGCTTCGCACAGGCTTCCGGCCCCCAGGGCGGCCTCGGCCTCGCGGGTGTCCCACAGGGCCTCGATGCTGAAGCCGTCGATGCGGCTGGTGCCCGGGTCGACCGCGCCCCGGAGCACCGCGTCCTCGAGCACGAGCGCGAAGGTGTCGAGGCGCCAGCGCAGGTCGACCGGGGCCGACTGGAAGAAGGGGTCGTTCCACTGCAGCTCGATGTCCCAGGTGCGGCGGCTGCCGTCCTGGCTGCCCTCGTCGGCGTCGCCGGAGCGGGCGCCCAGGCGCACCGGCCAGGTCTGATCCGCGTCCCCGCGGGCCTGGATCACGGGGCTCATCGCGCCGAGCTCCTCGGCGAGCAGCCAGCCGGCGCCGGGGGGGTCGAGCAGGTCGCCGCCCCCGGGCTCCACCGCGGCGCCCAGGCCGTCCAGCGCGCCGCCCACCGGGGCGCCCGTGCTGGAGGTGGTGAAGGACCAGCGGCGGAAGCCGTCGGCCGTGTCGATGCGGCCGCTGTAGGGGGTGTCGGGCGCCAGGCGGGGGCTGGGCCGCAGCCGGCGCTGGAGCTCGCTCTTGTGCAGGCTGAGCGTGCCATCGAGGGCCCCCTCGGGGCCGGTCAGCACCAGCTCGGCCTCGGGGGCCTCGCAGGCCAGCTCGGCGACGATCCAGCTGTCGACGTAGGCGTCTTCGATGTCGCGGCGCGGGCGCAGCAACTCGATGCGTTGCTCGGCGCAGGGGGGGCTCACCGAGACGCCGTCGGGGTCGTAGCGATCGCAGCCCCAGGCGGAGATCAGCAGGGAGATCGCGAGCATGGCGCGGGCGGAGATCAAGGCGGCGGATGGTATAGCATCCGCGCCGTGCTGCCCCGACTCCTGCTCCTGCTCACCTTGATCGTCGGCTGTGCCCAACCGGCCGCGGAGCCGCCGCCGGTGGCGCCGAGCCCGACGGCCACGCCCGCGCCGACGCCGGCGCCGCTGCCACCCGTGATCGCCGACCTGCACGTCGACACCATCACCATGATGATGCGCCAGGAGGTGGGCTGGCTCGACGGTCGGCTCGAGGCCTCGCTGCCCAAGCTGGATGTGGCCGGGGTGAACGTGGTCGTGCAGGCGGCCTGGGTCGAGCGGGGCGTCGAGGACCCCCGCGGCCGGGCCATCGGGAAGCTCAAGCGCATCCGGTCGATGGTGCAGCAGAGCCGCAAGCGGGCCGCGATCGTCACCGGGCCCGATCAGCTGGAGGCGGTCCTGCGCGAGGGGCGGATCGCGGTGGTCCTGATGCTCGAGGGTGGCACGGGGCTGAGCGACGTGGCGTCGCTGGACGAGCTGCGGGAGCTCGGGCTGTCCGTGCTCGGGCTGACCTGGAGCGTGTCCTCACCGATTGGGGATTCGTCGGCCGAGCCGCGTTCGCCTGGTGGGCTGAGCTACTGGGGCCGCGCGCTGCTCAGCGCGCCCAACGACCGCGGGATGATCATCGACGTCTCCCACATGAGCGACGCGTCCACGCGCGAGGTGGTGGAGCTGAGCCGGGCCCCGATCCTGGCGTCGCACAGCAACGCCCAGGCCCTCTGCGACGTCCCGCGGAACCTCAGCGACGAGCTGCTGACGCTCATCGCGGGCCGCGGCGGCCTGGTGGGCGCGATGTTCCACGGGCCCTACGTGGCGGCTGGCCGGCCGGCGACGCGGGCGGACGTCGTGGGCATGGTGCAGGGGCTCACGGAGCGCATCGGCGCGGCGCACGTCGGCATCGGCAGCGACTTCGACGGGATCATCACGGCGCCCACCGGGCTGGCGAGCGCCGAGGACC
>JAJDAI010000760.1 GCA_029261955.1 Deltaproteobacteria bacterium
CGAACCCGAGACTCCCCCCCGTGGAAGTCCTCAAGAACATCGTCATGAACTGGGTGCTGCCGGTCGTGTTGCTGCTGGCCGGCTTCGCAGGCCTCCAGTGGCTCCGGGCCCCCGAGGTCTCGCTGAGCGACGACGGCACCGCGCCGGCCTTCGCCCTGATGGACACCGACGGCGTGCCCGTGAAGCTCGCCGACTTCCGGGGCCAGGACGTCATCGTGAACTTCTGGGGCACCTGGTGCGGTCCCTGCCGGGCCGAGCTGCCGGGGTTGAACCGCTTCGCGCGGAAGAACCCCGATGTCGCGGTCTTGGGTCTGGCCATCGACAGCGGCGATCCCGCCACGCTCAAGCGTGCGAAGAAGAAGATGGGCATCGAGTTCACGGTGCTCGAAGCGACCGGCAAGTCGAAGCGCGACTACGGCGTGAGATCGGTGCCCACCAGCTTCCACGTGGACGAAGAGGGCGTGCTGCGGCACAGCCACGTCGGCGTGATCACCCCGTTCCAGCTGGCCGCCTGGGTGCGTTGAGCGCGTCCGCCCCGGATCCGCGGTTGCCGCCTCGGCGACGAGCCGTCTATCCTCCCGCCGTTGTGAACGACGCACTCAAGTCCAAGTCCCGCCTTGTCGGCCGCTACTGGATCGCTTCGTGGATGATCCCCGTCGGGGTCGTGTGCGGGGTCGGCGGCCTCATCCAGAACTGGTCCCGCAAGGTCCGCGGCTGGGAGCGTCGCTCGCCGCCCGAGCCCGTCGGCATGCCCGACGGCAGCGGCCTGCATCGCGTCGGCGACTGACCTCTTGCCCACGCCTGAACTCGCGTCCGTCTGGTTCGACGGCGGCCCGGTCCTGATCACCGGCGGCCGCGGTTTCCTCGGCTCCAACCTCGCCCTGCGCCTCGCCGCGGCCCGCCCCGACGGCGAGGTCGTCTGCGTCGACAACGGCCACCGCGACTGCTTCTCGGCGCTGGACGTGGAGGCGCCGCCCAACCTGCGCTTCCTCCGCGGCGACGTGCGGGACCCGGGGTCTTGGATGGATCAGGTCGGCCAGCCCTCGGTCGTCGTGCACTGCGCCGCGCTCGCGGGCGTCAGCACCTACTACAAGCGCCCGGTCGACGTGCTCGCCGTCAACGGCCTGGGCACCGCTGCCCTGCTCGAGACGCTGCTGCCGGCGCCCCCGAAGCTCTTCATCAACCTCAGCACCTCGGAGGTCTACGGCCGGGACGCCGAGGGTGTGGTGGAGTCGGGCCCCACGCCGGTCGGACCCGTCCAGGACCCCCGGTGGACCTACGCGGCCAGCAAGGTCTTCGCTGAGCACCTCGTGCTCGCCCACCACAAGATGGGCGCGCTGCAGGCCGTCTCCGTGCGCCCCTTCAACGTCTACGGCCCGGGCCAGATGGGCGAAGGCGCGGTGCGGAACTTCTGCGAGTGCGCGCTGCGAGGCGAGCCGCTGAAGGTCACGGGCGACGGCGCCCAGACGCGGGCCTGGATCTACGTGGACGACTTCTCGGACGCCGTGCTCGCGCTCGCGGCCACGCCGTCGGCCTGGGGCCGCTCCTTCAACGTGGGCAACCCGAGCACGCTGGTCACGACCGCGGACCTCGCGGGGCGCATCGCCCGCATCGCGGGGCAGGGCTCGGAGCTGGAGTTCGTGCCTCACCAGGGCACGGACGTGCAGACCCGCTGGCCTCGCGTCGAGGCCCTGAAGGACGCCACCGGCTGGTCTGCCCAGATCGATCTGGACGAGGGCCTCGCTCGCACCTTGGACTTCTGGCGCCAGCAGGTCTGAGCGGTCCGTGGAAGAATCCCGGCCCCCGCTCGCAGAGGTGCCGTGGAACCCGAAGCCCCCAAGCCCGCCGATCCGCCCGCTCCGGAGCCCGCTGCTGCGGAGCCCGAGGAGTCCACCCCGCCCGAGCTGCTCGAGAGCGGCGCGCACCGCATCATGCGCGCCTTGCCTTCGCTCTGGGGCCTGCCCGGCCCCGCCGCCGTCGCGGTGCTCATCATCCTCGCTGGCCTGGCGCTGCTGGTGGCCAACGAGGCCGTCAGCCTGCTCGTGCAGGTGGTCGGGCAGGGCCTCGGTGAGCTGGGCCCGGTGCTGCTGGTCAGCGCCGTCGTCGCCTACCTGCTCGATCCGCTCATCGACCGCTTCGAGAACCGCGGCTGGTCGCGCAGCCCCGCGATCCTGGTCTGCCTCTCGCTCTTCCTGGCCGTCCTGATCGTCGTGTTGCTCTTCCTCGTGCCCTACGTGGTCGAGGAGGTCGCCGCGCTGTCGAAGAACATCGACGCCTACATCGCCCAGGTGGGCACCCAGCTCACGCGCCTGGAGGAGTGGATCCAGGCCACCTTCAAGCTCGAGGACGAGCTGCACTTCAAGGCCCTGGCCGCCCGCTTGCCCGAGCTCGTCGGTCAGCTGCCCGAAGGCAGCCTGGACCCGGTCAAGGCGGCGGCGCAGATGGTGGTCGGGCAGACCTTCGGCGTGCTCGGCTTCACCGTGCGCTGGGCCCTGTTCCCCGTCTTCACCTTCTTCCTGCTGCGGGACTTCGACGTCATCAAGCAGGGGCTCTTCGAGCTG
>JAJDAI010000077.1 GCA_029261955.1 Deltaproteobacteria bacterium
CTCGGCGAGCAGGCCGAGCGGCGGCTCACGCAGGCGCGGCGGGAGCTGACCGAGCACACGCGGGAGGCCCTGGCCCAGGCCGAGCGCAAGCAGGCGGCGGCTTGCCGCGAGGGGCTCACCGCGTACGTGGCCTGCCAGTGGGCGGAGTACCGCTACGAGAAGGCGCGCTTCGAGCTGGACCGGCGGCGCTCCGAGGTGGAGGCGCAGCTGTCGCCCCTGAAGGACCGCGCGGACGAGGCCAGGCGGCAGCTCCGCGAGTTGAGCTCGGGGGCCGAGGCCCTGCAGGAGCGCTGGGCGGAACCCCTGGGGCTGTCCGACCGGGCGGAGCTCGACGCCGCAGACGTGGGGATCGGGGAGCTGGAGGATCGGCAGCAGCTCGCGCGCGAGCAGGCCACGGCCGCGGCGCGGGAACGGGAGGATCTGCTCGCCGGGCAGGGCCCCGCGGACCGCGCGCTCGCTGTCTGGGAGGAGCGCGGAGCGCAGATCCTGGGCCTCGCCCTGCTCTTGCTCCTGCTGCCCTACATCCGCCGGACCCTCTGGTACTGGTGCCTCATGCCGCTCGCCGAGCGCCGCCCCCCGCTGCGCCTGGCCAGCGGTTCGGGCCACGCAGAGGCCCACGCCCCCGAGCCCGAGGTCTCGCTGGAGGTCCTCAGCGGCCAGACGATGCGGGTGCGTTCGTCCTACGTCGGCCGACGGGAGGGGCGACCGGACACGGAGTGGGTCTTCGGGGGATGGGCGCACCCGCTCACCTCGCTGGTGGCGGGGCTGACCGCGATGGACCGCTTCCAGCCGGAGGAGGAGCCGTGGACGATCTCGGTCGGGAACCCGCGAGATCCCGACAGCCAGCTCCTGCGCCTGGACCTGCGCGAACACCCCGGCTTCGTCGTGCACCCCGCGCACCTCGTGGCCCTGCTGGGTGACCTGCGGCTGCGGCGTCGCTGGCGCTTGTTCCACCTGCACTCCTGGATGACCTTCCAGTTCCGCTACCTGCTGGCGGAAGGCAGCGGCTCGCTGGTCCTGGAGGGGCGGGGGCACCTGCAGGCCGAGCCCGCCGGCGGCGCGGTCGGCATCGCGTCAGCGCGGGTCCTCGCCTTCGATGGACTGCTCGCCTACCGCACCACGCGCACCCGCCCCTTCTGGCCCTACCTGGCCGGCCTGCGCGGCCTGGTCGAGGACGTGTTCGAAGGCGACGCGCTCTTCGTCGTGGGCAAGACGGTGCAGGACGAAGCCCGGATGGGCCCCGCCCAGAAGGTGGCGAACGCGCTCTTCTCCGCCGTCGAGAAAGCGCTCGGCATCGCCTGAATGCACGCTCCGGTGCCTGACAGCGGAGCCTGCATTCAGCGGGCTGGATGGGGTCAGACCCCATCTGGCCCACGGGATGGGCCAGGTGGGGTCTGACCACACCTGGCCCATCTTTCTGCTTTGTCACCAGCCGCGGCGGTCCGCTTCCAGCTGCCGGAGTCGGTACTCCTTGCTGCGGGCGCGCTGGCGCATGCGCTCGTCGCGATGGGACATCTCGTCCCGGCGGCGATTCAGGTACTCGTCCTCTCGGGCGAGCTTCTCCCATCCCCGGAGGCGGTCCTCTGTGAGGGCTCCGTCCTCGACCGCAGCACGCACCGAGCAGCCGGGTTCGTTCTCGTGTCGGCAATCCCGGTACCGGCAGCGCCGCGCGAGCTGGTCGATGTCGTCGAAGACACCGCCCAGGTCCTCGCCCCCAGCCATCGCGAGCTCGCGCAGACCGGGGGTGTCGAGCAGCATCCCCCCTCCCGGGAAGGGGATGAGCCGACGCGACGTGGTCGTGTGCCGGCCCCGGTCGTCGTCCGCGCGTGCGGCGAAGACCGTCTGCTCCTCGTGCCCGACCAGGCGGTTCACGAGGGTCGACTTGCCGACGCCCGAACTGCCGACGAACGCGGCGGTGATGCCCGGTCCAAGGCGGCTCAGGATCGGTTCGAGTCCTTCGTTCTGCAGGGCCGAGACGGGGAAGACCGGGGCCCCCCCTGCCGCGTCTCGGGCCAGGTTCAACAAGGGCCTCAGCTCGACCTGCAGATCGGCTTTGTTGAGGAGGACGACGCCGTCCGCACCGCTGCGGGCGACGGCCACGAGGTAGCGCTCGATGCGCCGGGGGTTGAGGTCGCGGTTCGCCGAGGTGACGACGAAGACCACGTCCACGTTGGCCGCGATGACCTGGGTGCGGGAAGTGCGGCCTGCCACCTTCCTGCACAGGGCGGTGCGGGCTTCCAGCAGGACGCCCACGCGCCCGTCGAGAAGCCCGACCCAGTCACCCGCCGCCGGCATCCGGTCGGCGGTGCTGCGAAAGCGCCCGGTGATGGGCACCGAGGCGGTACCGAACGCGCCTGCTACCAGGGGGCGTTCGCCGTGCTCGGAGACGACCCGGGCCGGCTGGATGGCCGGGTCTTGTGCTCCGAGCTGGTCTTCGAAGAAGTCATTCCAGCCGAGTTCGCGCAGCGCACTGCGCGTTTTGTGATCGATCAACGCAAGGTCCTCCGCCGGTCCCAAGAACGGGACCGGACGAACACGGGGCAGAGCCTCGCCACCGTGGCGGGCTCAGGATTTCAGGGGTGTTCGGGGCTGCGGTCCGGGCTCAGCAGGTGAGCGAGGAAGCCGCGGGGACAAGGACAGTGGGCGTACGCATCGAGGCTTCCTTTCCGGTCGCAGGGGGACCTGGGGGAAGACTGGTTCCGTCGGGCGCGGTCGTCAAGGAAGAACGGAGACCGCGGTGATCATCCGCACGACGGCGTCGTCGTCGGCTTCTTCGCCGAATTCGAAGTGCAGCGACCAGGGGCGGTCGGGCAGCGTGGCGAGATCGAACTCGCGGGGCAGCTTGAGCACCAGGGTCGGCCAATCGGCCACATCCACCGGCACCAGCGTGTCCCAGGTCGTGCCCGCGTCCCAGGGGGGATCGAGGAAGAGCACGGCCTCGCGGGGCAGCTCGGGCAGGAGGGCGGCCAGGTCCCCGGTGCGCACGTCGACCTCGGGGGCGTTGAGGCGCGCGAGCGCGGCGCGCTCGGGTGAGAGCTCGACCGCGATGACGCCCAGGCCCAAGCGGGAGAAGGCGACGGCGTTGCCTCCGCAGCCGCAGAAGCCGTCGATGACCTGGTCCCCCAGCTCGGCGACGCGGCGGGCCTGGCGCACCGCGAGGGCCTCGGGGGTCAGGTAGCGGCGACCGGCCTCGTCGACGTGGGCCAGCCAGGGGCCGCTGCGGCCACGGCGGAGCGGCGTCGCGCGCAGGCGCCGGGGCACCGCGGGCAGGACCTCGCCGTCCTCCAGCTCGACCTCCACCACGAGCGCGGAGCCACCCAGCACGAAGCCGTCGAACTCGCGCTTCAGGGCGGCCGCTTCCACGGGCGACAGCAGGCCGGGCTCGCGCCGGAGCAGGCGGCGCTGATCCGCATCGGAGAAGCCCTCGGGCCAGCCCGTCACGCGCACCCGCACCGGCTCGCGTCGAAGCCGGGGGACCCAGCTGAGGGCTGCCTCGACCGCGGCCGCGTCCCCATCTCGAAGGGCTCGCTTGAGGGATCCCACCCCCTCCGCCGAGGGGGGCACGAGGTCCAGGGCCCGGTCGATGTCGGCCCGACCGACGAAGCGCACGACCTCACCGGCGCGCCGCCGCGCGCGGTTGGCGCGGATGAAGGC
>JAJDAI010000761.1 GCA_029261955.1 Deltaproteobacteria bacterium
TGTCGATGTCGTCGGCGTCGGAGTTGACGGGCCAACCGCCTGTGTAGGGGCTCACGAAGGTCGCGTCGTCGTCGTCGCTCGCCGCGTCGTCGTCGTCCTGCCCCCAGGTGAAGTCGTCGTCGTCGTCCGGGGCCGAGTCGTCGTCGTCGCTCCCGCCCCCGCCGCCGCTGCGCCGGGTGCTGCAGGCACAGAGGGTGGTCAGGGTCAGCAAAGAGAGGAGCAGGCGTGTCTTCATGGGGCCTCGTGACGAGCCGGCAGGTGCTGGTTCGTGGGAGTCCTGCTCCCCCGATTCCAAGCCCCGTCCCGTCACGGGCGAGGTCCCCCCTGGCTTCGAGGAATCCTCGCAGATCCGAGGTGGCTGCGCTGCCGAATCTCGACATCGATCAGGCCCGTGGACGCCCCCAGCCCCCGACAAGCCCACCCAAGACGTGCGTGCCGGCGCCCATCCAGGCGGCCAGGTGCAGCTCGGGCAGCTGGCCCACCTCCGCCCCGGCGACCTGCATGCCCAGCACCAGCGTCGCGATCAGCCAGAAGTAGGTGAGCCCCATCGTCGTCCGCTGGCCCGGCGTGATGTCGTAGTAGCCCTCAACCGGCGCTTTGTAGCGCTGCCAGGCCGTGAAGGCGCCGAGGATGAGGACCAGGACCAGGATGGGGGAGGGCATCACGAAGAAGAGCCCCACCAGGACGACGAAGCCCGGGATCCAGAGCCATCGCGAGATCGCCCCGGCCATGCGCCCGCCGTCGAGCGGGGACACCGGCATCAGGTTGAACAGGTTGAGCAGGAACCCGGTCTCCGCCAGCGCCGCCATCATCGGGGACTCGGTCATGAAGGCGATGATGAGGCAGCCCAGCGCGCCCAGGGAGCCGATGACGGGCCCGCCGGCGCCGACGAAGGCCTCGTCGTAGGCGTCCCGCGGCCGGCCGCGCATCGCGATGACCGCGCCGAGGAAGGGGATGAAGACCGGCGCGCCCGCCGGGATGCCCAGGTACTTCATCGCCGCCGCGTGCCCCAGCTCGTGCACGAGGATGAGCAGCACGAAGCCCACGGCGAAGGGCCAGCCGAAGAACTGGGCGTAGATGCCGATCGTCAGCGCCATGGTGATGAGGGTCGGGAACTTGGCGAATTTCGCGATGGCCACGAGCCACTTCGCCTTGCCCAGGAACAGCGCGGCGGCTGCGATCAGCCCGCCGATCCGCCCCCTCGATCGGGTGCGCTCTGCGGGGGGCTTCGGATCGGCGTAGTCGACGGGGGGCGTGTCCATGGGGGGGATCCTGCGTCTCCTGCGCCGAACCGCAAGGCTTGCACAGCAGGCTGGGGCTGCTAGAACCCGGCGCCATGGACCGGGACCGCATCGTCGGGGCGCTGCGCGAGCAGCTGATCGAAGACCTTTTCTTCGGGGACGCGTCCGCCGTCATCGACGAGGGCGACGATCTCTTCGAGCTGGGGCTCGACTCCATGGGCATCACGCGGCTCGTCGTCTTCATCGAGAAGACGCTGAAGGCCCGGATCGCCGACGAGGACATCACGGTCGACCACTTCGGCACGCTCGGCGCGCTGGCGGGGCTCGTCGTCGAGAGGCTGTGACCGCCGCAGGCCATCGCCTGGGGATCGGCGACCTCTACCACCGCTTCCTGCACGCGCGCATGCCCGGGGGCAACGGCTCCCAGTTCCTCTTCGAGCTGGAGGGCGAGCTCGACCCTGCCTGGCTGCGCGAGCGCCTGGACTGGCTGCTCCAGACCTGCCCCGCCCTGGGCTGCCGGGTCCAAGGCTGGCCTTTCCGCCGCACGATCCCGGTGCCTGGCTGGTCGATCCCGCTCGAAGTCGTCGACGCCGTGGGCGGCGACGCCTTCTTCAACGCCCACTACGGCCGGGCCTTCCCGCCGCTGAGCGAGCCCGGCTTCCACGTCCTCCTCGGCCAGGCGCCCGGCCGCAGCCTGCTGCTGCTGCGCTGGACCCACACGCTGATGGACGCGCCGGGCTGCGACCTCGTCTGCCGCCTGCTCGACGGCGAGGACCCTGCCCGCTTCAAGCTGGTCGACGAGCCGCCCTCGTTGCCTGCGCGCGCGGCGCGGGGGGCGCCCTGGTGGCGCCGCGCCGTGGCGCTGCACAACCTGCTGCTTCGCCACCTGCTCCGGTCGGTGCCGCCCCCCTTCCAGGCGCCGCACGCAGCCGAGGCGCCGCGCATCGTGGCCCACAGCTTCTCGTCCGAGCAGAGCGCGGCCATCGCGAGCAGGGGGAGGGCCCTCAGCGGCCTCGACCAGAACGCGTTCCTGGTCGGCGTGGCTGCGCGCGCCGCCGCCACCGCCTTCGCCCTGCCCGGCTGGCGGCGGATCTGCATCCCCGTGCCCATCTCGCTGCGCCCACCGGCCTGGCGTGGGCCCGTCTTCTCCAATTACTTCTCGTCCATCCTGCTGCACCTGCCCGCGCGCGAGCTGGGCTCGCTGGAGGACGCCGTTGCGGCCGTGAAGACGCGCTGGAAGCGGGCGGTCGCCCGCCTGGAGGACGGGGCCAACCTGTCGATCATGGGGCTGTGCCGGTTCCTGCCAGGGCCGCTGGTCGCGCTCGTGGTCCAGGGGCCGACGCTGCGGGACCCGGCCTCGCTCTACTACTCCTTCGTCGAGCTGAAGGCGGGGCGCACCGGGAGCTTCCTCGGCCTGCCGCTGGCCCGCTGCGTCATCGCGAGCCACATCCTGCGGCCGCCCGGCGTCGCGGTGACCTTCGTGAAGGCCGCGGGCCGCCTGACCGCCGTGGTGCCTTCGCGCGGCTGCTCCGTGGCCGATCCCCTGCTGGCCGAGGTCCGCACCTTGCTGGAGCAGCCGTGAGCTCCTGGCGGCTGGGTGGGGCCGACCTCTACCACCGCAACGCGGACCGGCGGTCCCGGCGACGGGGAGAAGCGGGCAACGTCGCCCACGTCTTCTACGAGCTGGACGGGGCCGTCGACGCGGCGGATCTGCGAGCCCGCGTCCAGGTGCTGCTGGACGCCGCACCCATGCTGGCCGGTGCTTGCGGCGCCTGGCCGCGCTCCACCTTGACCGCGCAGCCCTCCCCCGAGCTCGGGGTGGAGGTCGAGCCCTGGGACGGCGACGCCGAGGCGTTCCTGGACCGCTGGAGCGCCACGCCCCTGCCCGATCCCTGGGCGCCGCAGTTCGTGTTGGGCCAGGGGCAGACCACCGCGCTGCTCATCCGCTTCTCGCACGCCCACCTGGACGCCGGTGGCGCCCACCTGCTGGTCCGCGCCCTCCAGACGGGGGCCTTCAAGGGGCCGCTCATCGAGGCGCCGCGAGACCTCGTGCGCCGCTCGCGCCGCGGCAGCTCGGTGCTGGGTCGCTTCCTCGCCGCGCACGCGCTGAGCGTGCGCCAGGCCGCCCTGCGCTGGCTGCCCGGCATGTGGGGCCCGCCCCGCTCGACGGAGGGGCCCGGCCTCGCGCTGGAGACCCTCGACGTGGACGCGTCCCGCCGCCTCTTCGAGGCCGGCGACGTGGGGCTCGCGCTCTACGCCATCGCCGCGGAGGCCCTCGTGGAGGTCGCCGACATCCCGGCCTGGCGCCGCCTCTGCGTGCCCGTGCCCGTCACGCTGCGCAACCGGGAGTGGAACGGCCCGATCGTCGGCAACGCGCTCTGCGGGATCCAGCTGCACCTGCCCGTGCGCAGCCTGCGGGACCACGCCTCCGCGAGGAAGGCCACGAAACGCGCCTGGGATGGGGCCATGCGCCGCATCGAGGACGTCATGGGCTTCGGCACCTTCGAGCTGGCCCGCTGGATCCCGCCGGTCGTGTTCGGGCCGATGGCCCGGGCCTTCGTGCCCTGGGACCGCACCTCGCTGCTGGCGAGCTACGTGCGGCTCGAGGCGGGCCGCGAGGCGAGGGTGCTGGGCTTGCCGCTGCGACGCACCGTCGTGCTCGGCGCGCCGCTGACCCCGCCCGGCCTCGGCGTCGTCTTCACCCGGGCCCAGGGCCGGCTGACCGTGATGGTGAATTCGCGGGGCAACCGGTTGGCACGCCCGCTCCTGGACGCGATCCTCCGGCGCCTCGCCCGGGACGCCTGACTTGGACACCCTGCACCGCCTGCTGGACCACCCCGCGGACAACGTCGCCCTCGAGTTTGGGGGCGAGCG
>JAJDAI010000762.1 GCA_029261955.1 Deltaproteobacteria bacterium
GGGGCGCGACCGAGGGCGGCGTCCGCTCGGTGACCCGCGTGACCAGCCGCAGCCACCGGCGGTTGGAGCGACGCTGATCCAACGCGCAGCGCCGGGCCACGGTGTAGAGCCAGGCCCGGAAACGCCCGTCGTCCGTGTAGCGGTCCTTCGAGCGGACCACCTTCATGAAGGTCTCGGACCAAGCTTCCTCCGCGGCCGTCGCGTTTCCCAAGAGGTGCAGCAAGAAGCCGTGCAAGGGCGCGCCGTAGCGATCCACGAGCACGGCAAACGCCGACTCATCGCCGGCCTGCCAGGCCCGCATGAGGTCTTCGTCGTCGAACTCCTCGTCCTCCGCTGCACCCGCCATGTGGGCCATTTCCATGCTGACCAGAGCGCTCACGGAGGAACGATCCTTCTGTCGCTCGGAGCGTCCACTGCAGACCTCCACGCGGCTTCTTCACCGCGCCACCATCTTCTACAACTCCGGCACGACGGGGGTTGTTGAATTCCGGCCCCTCGCGGTGCCGGGCGAGGCCCCGGGGCGCGCGCGTTCGGATAGACTCGCGCCCCCATGTCGCACCAGGCCATCGCACGGAAGTGGCGCCCCCGTCGGTTCGAAGAAATCGTCGGACAGGGCCACGTCACTCGAACCCTCCAGAACGCGATCCGGCTCGACCGGATCCACCACGCGTTCCTGCTCACCGGCGCGCGGGGGGTCGGCAAGACCTCGGCCGCGCGGATCCTCGCGCGGGCGATCAACTGCGAGACCGGCCCGGCCGAGAATCCCTGCAACGAGTGCGCGAACTGCACCGAGATGCTCGCGGGCAGCTTCCCGGACGTCATCGAGTTCGACGCCGCCTCGCACAACAGCGTCGACGACATCCGCGACCTCGTGGACAAGGTCCGCTACGCCCCCCAGCGCGGGCGGAGCAAGGTCTACATCATCGACGAGGTGCACATGGTCACCACGCAGGGCTTCAACGCCCTGCTGAAGACCCTGGAGGAGCCGCCTCCTCACGTGATCTTCATCCTGGCGACCACGGATCCCCAGAAGCTGCTCGACACGGTGGTGAGCCGCTGCCAGCGCTTCGACTTCAAGATGATCCCGGTCCGCACCATCTACGACCACCTCAAGCTGGTGTCCGAGGCGGAGGGCGTCTCGGTCCCCGCCAGCTCGCTGATGACGATCGCCCGTGAGGGCGGCGGATCGATGCGCGACGCGCAGTCGTTGCTGGACCAGGTCGTGTCCTTCGCGGGCGAGTCGGTGACGGAGGAGGAGGTCGCCGAGATCCTCGGCTTCATCGACCGCTCCATCCTCTACGACGTGCTCGAGGGCGCGCTCGGCGGGGACGTCGCGGCCACGCTGGAGGCCGTCGGCAACGTGCGGACCTTCGGCTACGACGTGCGGACCTTCGCCAACCAGCTGCTGGAGGCGGTGCGCAACACGACCGTCGTGCGCGAGGTGCGAGACGCCGACCGGCTGCTGGACCTGCCCGACGACGAGATCGCCCGGCTTCGGGAGCTGGCGAAGGGGCGCGAGCTGCCCGTGCTCCGGCAGCAGTTCGACATCCTGGCCGATGCGGTGGACGGCATCGTGCGCTCCGAGCAGCCCGGTCTGCTGCTGGACATGGCGGCCGTGAAGATGGCGTCGGTGCGGCCCTTCCCGCCGGTGCAGGTGCTGGTGGATCGGCTGGAAGCGCTCGAGAGGCGCCTGGCCCGGGGTGGCGCCGTCGCTCCCCGTGCAGCCCGGGCACCCGCTCCCCCGCCGCGTCGGCCGAGTCCCCCTGCGCGTCAGCCCAGCCCGCCCTCGCGCCAGCCGGGCCCGCCCCCGCGCCGCGCCGCGCCGGACGAAGATCCCTTCGACGAGCCCCCGGCCCCTTCGAGCGCTGCGCCGCCGGCGCCCGAGCCGCCGCCGGAGCCCGCTCCACCCCCGAAGCCCGAGCCTCCAGCCCCGAAGCCCGCGGCGCCCCCGAAGCCCGTGGCGCCCCCGGAGCCCGTGGCCGCGCCGCCGCCCAACGCGGCGGGGGTCAAGAACAAGCTCCTGGGCTACAAGCGCGGGGCTCCGGCCGCCGCGCCCGCGCCGGAAGCCCCGCCTCCCCCGGCCCCAGCTCGGAAGAAGCCAGCCCCGCCCCCGCCGCAGCCGGCGATCAGCCGCGCTCCCGAGGCCAGGCTGCGCGACCCGAAGCGGCCCGATCCCACCGGCTCCGACTTCTGCGACGCCCGACGCTGGCGCCGCTTCGTGCACGCCCTGGGCGGTGAGAACGGCATGGGTCCGGTGCGCGCGGCCCTGGCCGGCGCGGGCTTCATGGGGACCGCCGAGCAGCGGATCCGACTGGGCTTCGCCGGCAAGATCAGCCTCACCCAGGCCCGCAACCTGTGCGAGATGGCTGAGCTTCAGGACCAGCTGAGCGACACCTTCGGCGCGGGGGTCGCGCTCGACCTCCAGCTGGACGAGGACGCCGCATCCGGCCGATCACTCAACGAAGAGCTGGACCTGCGCCGCGCGGAGATGCGGGCCGAGCTCGAAGCCGGTGCCCGCAACCACCCCGCGGTCGCGCGCGCCCAAACCACCTTCCCCGGCGCTGAGATCACCGGCGTGAGGGTCCCCGAAATCAAGGAGGTCGACGATGTCCGATGAGAAGAGCCCCTTCGGCGGCATGGACCTGAACCAGGTGTTCGGCCAGGTGGTCGAGCAGGCCAAGAGCCTCCAGGGGAAGATGGAGGAGGTCCAGGAACAGGCGGCCAGCAAGACCGTCGAGGGCCAGGCCGGCGGCGGCCTCGTCAAGGTGACGGCCACCGGCAAGGGGCGGCTCAAGAGCATCAAGATCGACCCCGTCGCCGTCGACTCGCGCGACGTGGAGATGCTCGAGGACCTCATCGTCGCGGCCACCAACGACGCGCTGCGCCGCGCATCGGAGCTCATGGCAGGCGAGATGGGGGACATGACCGGGGGCATGAACCTCGGCGGCCTCGGCGACCTGATGAAGCAGT
>JAJDAI010000763.1 GCA_029261955.1 Deltaproteobacteria bacterium
CTACGACTTCGCACCCCAGCCATGACGGAGCGGGCCACTAGTGTCCTGACCCCTCCCGGGGTCCTGACCCCGGGGACTGGACATCAGGGGGGGTCAGGACATCAGGGGGGGTCAGGACATCGCTGGCGCCGCCTCGGGCCCCTCGGCGCCGTCCTGCTCGCGCTGCTCTGGGCCGCCCAGAATCTATGGGCCGCGACGCACCCCTGGTACCCCGACTCGCTGTCCGAGGGACTCAACCTCAAGTACTCCGTCGACGCCTACGAGGGGCTGATCGCGCTCTTCGAGGGCAAGGCCGGCGCACTCGACAAGCTCACCTGGCAGGGCTTTCCCTACGGCCCGCCGCTCTACGTCTCCGCCGCGATCAGCGAGTGGATCACAGGCTCGACGGCCCCCTGGGTCCGCCTGCTGCCGGTGCAGCTGGCCGGCCTTCTGAGTCTCCTGGGCTGCTTCCTGAGCACCCGCCGCATGGCCTCGACCCGGGCGGGCCTCTGGGCGACCGCGCTCCTGGCGACCGCGCCGATGTTCACCTACTTCGCGCGCCACTTCACGACCGACCTGCTGCTGACAGCGACCTGCATGTGGGTGCTCGTCTTCGCCGTGCGCAGCGGCGGCTTCGCGCGGACGGGAGCCACCGCGGCCTTCGGGGCCGTGCTCGGCCTCGCGGTGATGACGAAGCCGGCGGCGCCGCAGCTGCTCTTCGGGCCCCTGTTCGCCTACTTCGCCTGGACCGTGCTGCTCGGCCGGGCCTTCCCGGGCGACCCTGAGACCCACCAGGGCCTGCCCGACCGCCTGCGCGCCGCGCTCCCCCGGCTGTTCCTGGCCTTCGTTCTGACGGTGCTGATCTCCTGGCCCTACGTGCGCCACGTGCTCAGCCCCGAAGGCCAGGCCAACCTCACCCGCTTCGGCCTGGGACCAACCGGCGCCTGGGGCATCGAGCCCCGCTTCTACTACCCGGACCTCGGCGAGGAGGGCTGGCTGCAGTGGGCCAGCTTCTACGGCCGCATGCTGGTGCGCTACCAGGCCGGGCTCGTGCTCTCGGCGCTGCTGCTGGGGCTCTCCGCGGTGGCCATCCGGGGGCGCCAGGCGGGGGCGATCTGGGCCGCAGTCGGCTTCGCGGCGACCCTTCTGCTCTACACCGTGATGGCGGCGAAGAAGTGGTACTACACCGTCCCTGCCCTGCCCCTGCTCGCCATCGCCGCAGGCATCGGCGCCGAGCGGATCCTGAGGGGACGGAGGGCAGCGGCCGTCGGCGTGCTGCTCGCGGGGCTTTGGCTGCACGCGGCCTGGATCGGGGGCTCTGGCCTCGTCTGGAACCAGCCGCCGCTGCTCCAGGTGGCCCCGGGCCCGGAGTCGGATGAGCCCGAGCTGCCGCTGCGGCTCGCGAGGGAGATCCTGAGCAACCGCAGCCCCGCGCTGGAGGTCCTCATCTTCGGCCCCATCCAGAAGAAGATGCAGCCGCACCCCCGGAACCTGCACATCGCGTCGCTGGAGCACCAGCTGCAGTACCTCGTGCTCAACCCGGGCCAGCACGTGGACATCGGCAGCATCGACGGGCCCGCGCCGCTGCGTCAGGACCTGAAGGCCGGCGTGGACTGGGTGCTGTACGAAGCGCCGGACGGGCAGACCTGGATCGGAGCGGACAGCCGCCTGCTCCAGATGGACCCGAGCCTGGAGGCGCCGCTGGACGCGCTGCGGGACGCCGGGGAGGTCCGCGTCGTCGGGACCTGGCACGGCTGGACGATCCGCCTGCTGCGCTATCAGCCCCGCTTCAAGGTCGAATAGGGCACCGGAGAGCCGCCCCTCAGCGGATCGCGTCCACGTTCTGCTCCCAGTTCGCGCCGTCGAAAGGCACGACCTCGAAGCGGGACAGCGCGTCCCCGTCCAGGCAGCGCGGGTTGACGTCCCAGCAGTCCGGGTGGCTGCGCGGCCGGTAGAAGGCCTGCACCCCGCAGGTCGAGCAGAACAGGTGCTTCGCGGTGTGCGTGCCGAAGGTGTAGGTGCTCAGCGCGTCCTGACCCTGGACGAGCTCGAAAGCACCTTCGTCCACGATCAAGTGGAGCAGGCCCTTCTTGGCGCAGACCGAGCAGTTGCAGTCGAGCGCCCGGTGGTCGCGCACCGTGACGCGGAACCGCACCGCGCCGCAGTGGCAGCCGCCGTCGTAGACCGGGGCGATGCCCGGCCCCCGGCGGCGCTCGTCGACGATGCGGAA
This sequence comes from Deltaproteobacteria bacterium, assembly GCA_029261955.1. Classification (GTDB taxonomy): domain Bacteria; phylum Myxococcota_A; class UBA796; order UBA9615; family UBA9615; genus CALCXL01. Next base: position 2,210 of record JAJDAI010000763.1, read on the forward strand.
GTAGCCGCGGCTGCGGTCGTCGGTCCAGGTGTAGAGGGCCAGGTGGTCCAGGCGGATGGCACGGTCCAGGGGCTCCAGGGACTCGGCCCAGGCGAGGCCCTCGCGCAGCGCGCGGCCGTTGGACTTGCGCCCGGGTCGAGCGACCGTGACGTGCGGCAGGGGCTTGCGCTGGTCGAGCTGGGCGTCTGCCGCCTTCAGCATCCCGTCGCGCGCCGCGCCGATCCAATCCCCCAGCTTCGGCGCGTCGACCAGGAGCGAGAAGGCTGAGGGCCGGCGCGGGTTCCCCATGCCCTGCAGGCCGCGCAGGGTGCCTTCGAAGCCGGGGAAGGCCGTCGCCTTCGCCACCTCCCAGGCGTCCCAGGCCTTCAGCTCACCGCAGGGCCCGAGGAACGCGACGGTGGCGTGCAGGTCGGTCTCGCGGTAGCGCCGCATGGCCGCCGGTGCGCTCTCGAGCACGCCGTCGAGCCAATCCGTTTCGGTGACGGGCAGGCCGATGAACCAGTTGGGGGGCATGTCTCCAAGGGTACAAGCTCGACCCCGTTGCGGGGTGCCGGGACCGTGGCTACCCTCCGGCCCCTTTCGGAGAGTCCATGTCTGACTTCGTGTGCAAGAAGTGCGGTGCCCAGGGCGGCGCGACCCACCCCGTCAGCGGAGTGCCCACCGAGCCGATGACCCCGCCCGTGGTCAACAAGTACTGGTCGGCCCTCCAGGACTCCGTCTGCTCCGTCTGCTGGGACGAGTGGAAGGAGATGGAGATCAAGATCATCAACGAGTACCGGCTCAACCTGCTCGAGCGTGATCACCGCAAGCTGCTCAAGAAGCACATGAACGACTTCCTGGGCATGGGCGACGGCTCCACGAGCGCCGACGCGGTGGCCGCGAACTGGCAGCCCGAGCAGAAGTAGCCCCGCCCGGACGCCAGTCCGGCCCCGCTACCCCTCCTGTCGGCGGCGCAGCCCTGCGATCAGCAGGAGCAGCAAGCCCGAGCCGCCTCCGCCTGCGGACGCGTTGCAGGAGGGCTCCGCCGTCGGAGTCCGAAGCCGCGGCGGCAGGCTCCCGCCGTCCTCGTCCACGGTGGCGTCGTCGTCGTCGTCGCTGGCCTGGGTCGCGTCGTCGTCGTCGCTCTGCGTGGTCGCATCGTCGTCGTCGTCCGGCTTCGTCGCATCGTCATCGTCATCGTCATCGTCGTCATCGCCGATGTCCTCCTTGGGGGTGACCGGGAAGTCGGGCCAGAGCAGCTGCTCGGGCGGGTACTGCTGGACGATGGCCTCGCAGCTGAGCTGCCCGGTCCAGATGGGCACGGCCGCGAAGCCGGGGTCGCAGGCGCAGGTCGGGCTGCCGTTGAGCCCCACGCACTCGCCGTTGCCGCCGCAGGTCCAGCCGGCGCAGGCATCCGGCGCCTCCACCGGCATCACCGGCATGAGGTTGAAGGCCGCGCTCACGCAGGCCACGCCGTCGCTCATGTCCGTCGCCGCGAGGGTCGGCCGGTCGATCATCCGGGCCACGGTGCCCGCCTGGCAGGCGCAGCCTTCGATGTTCGAGCTCGTGGTGGCGCACTCACCGCCGAGTCCGCAGTAGCGGTCGTTGCAGGGCAGGGGCGGGTTCTCCCACATGTCCCACCACACCGCGGGTTGGCTCTGAAGGTTCCGGGTCCGGCCGAGCGGGGCGGATGACTGGGCGGGGCGAAACATGGGATCGATGGTCATCTCGGACGCGTTCTGGCGGGTCAGGAGCCGCGTGATCGTGTCGTGTCGCGAGCCGAGCTCGATGAGGTAGTCCGACGCCTCGGCCAGGTCGCTCACGGGCAGCGACTGCCAGCTCGCCAGCAGCGCCGTGGCAGCCGCGTCATCCGAGTACTCGGTCACGAAGCCCTGGCCACCGTCCACGTCCAGGAGCCAGGACAGGACCGGGTAGTAGTTGTCGTCGCCGTTGCGCGGGTCGGCGCGCAGCACCGCGGTGTCGAGCACGCGGCCTGGGACGTTCTGCGGCTCGTAGCGCGTCGGGCCGGCGATGAAGACCAGCACCTGCATCTCGGGCTCGGCCGCCACCGCAGTCAGGCGCAGCGGGATCATCGGCTGATCCCCGGGGTAGGTCATCTTGATGGGGGCGATGTCGCTGACGCCCACGCCGGGGATGAGCTTCATGCCGAGGAACTTCATGCCGCCCGTGACGTAGTCGGCGATGAGCGGCTCCATCTCGGGGGTGATGAGGTAGCCGTTGGCCACGAGCCAGGCCGTCAGCGCGGCCGGGTCCTCGGAGCTGATGACCTCGGGATCGAAGGGACCGACCACGGGCAGGTCCTCGACCTGGACCGCGTCGTCGTCGTCCCCCGTGGCGTCGTCGTCATCGGCGGAGTCGTCGTCGTCGGCCGCGTCGTCGTCGTCACCCCAGCTCCAGTTCGACCAGTCGATGTTGGGGGGCACGACCACCGGGCCCGTCGCGAGGTCCAGCAGGCGCAGGGTCGAGACGGGCACCACGTCGAGCGTCGGTGTGTCCGGCACGGGAATGACCCAGGAGAAGCCCTCGGGTTCGCCGACGTAGCTGATCTCCACGTGGGCGGTCATCGTGCCGTTGCCGTTGACCTCGAAGAGGATCCGCTCCTTCTGCTGGTCCACCGGGATGAGGTCGGACGCGTTGCAGAAGAAGCCGCCGCAGGCGAAGGCCCAGGACGGAAGCAGCAGAAAGATCGCGATGAGTCGAAGCACAGGCCCCCCTTTGGTGGCGTCGAGGATGGCTCAGACAGTCTTTCGCTTTGTAACGCGGCCTCAGCGCAGGGCCGCGCGGACTCCGAGGACGACGCCTTCGACCTCGGCGCTTCCAGCCCAAGCCGCCGCCCAGGCTGCAGCCTCGCCGCGGGGGAGTGAGCCATCGGCCAGGCCGCGCAGCACCTTCAGCGCCTCGGTCAGAGGCGCGGCATCGGGGTGCTCGAAGTCGACGAGGCCAGCGAGGGCCTCCGTCGCGCTGTCCGCGGCTTGGGAGGCCCCGTCGAGCAGCTCCGCGATGGCCCGGTAGGACAAGCCCAGCGTGCGGTACCAGCCGCCGGAGGTCCCGATGATGCCCAGGGCTTCGGCCAGCACCTCGCGGGCCGAGGCGGCTGCCCCGTTCAGGGCCAGGGCGAGGCCCCGGTTCGCGAGCACGACGTAGAGCGCCCGCTGCCCACCGTGAGCCCGACACAGCGCGTGCGCGCGGTCCAGGTGCTCGAGCGCCTCGTCCAGCCGGCCCTGCCCGATGAGCAGGTAGCCCAGCGTGCCGGTGCACTGCTCCTCGAGGCTGAGCAGGCCCGCCCGCACCGCCGAGTCCAAGGCCTGCTCCAGCAGCTCCGACGCGTCGGCCCGCAGGCCCAGCCGCAGCAGGTGCTGGGCCAGGCGAAGCGTCGCGCGCACGTGCTGCTCGGGCAGGTCGTGCAGGCGGGTCAGGGCCATGGCGCGGCGCAGGTGGTGCTCGGCCTCGTGCCCCAGCGTGCCCACCGACAGCGCCTGGCCCAGGACGATGCGGCAGCGGGCCTCGAGCAGGGGCAGGCCCGCCTGCTCGGCGAGGTGCACGGCCTCGTGCAGGCGGGGGATCCCCTCGCGCGGACGCACCGCGATGATCCCCAGGCGGCCTTCGTGGCGCAGGCGGCGGACCCGCTCGGCGGCAGGCGCGTCGGCGGGCATGGGGTGCGCGCGAAGCAGGGCCCGGGCGTCCGCGGCGCTCCAGGAGAAGGCGACGATGGACGCCAACTCGGCGGCGATGCTCGCGGCCCGGACCGGCGCGTCGCCCCGCACGGCCTCCGCGAGCGCCCGCCGCAGCAGGGCCTCGCGCTCGGCGCGGGAGTGATCCGACCAGGTCAGCGCGTGGATCGACTGCAGGCAGGCCGCCCGATCCGGGCGCGGCACGTCGTCCCGAGCGGCGGCCTCGGCCAGGTGCTCGGCCCAGCGCTCGCGGCGGGCCCGGGGCACGCGCTCGGCGGCCTCCCGCGCCAGCTCCGCGAGCACCGCGGGGTCCTCCGTCGGCCCCGTCTCCCCCACGTCCAGGGCTGGATCCAGATCCGGCCAGCGTGACTCCAGCTCGGCCAGGGCCGGACCGCCCTCGTGCGG
>JAJDAI010000764.1 GCA_029261955.1 Deltaproteobacteria bacterium
GTCGAGATCGGGGCAGCCGTCGCGGTCCTCGTAGCCGTCCTCGTCCTCGGGGCGCTTGGGGCACTCGTCCTTCTTGTCGGTGATGCCGTCGTTGTCGTTGTCGAGGTCCGGGCAGCCGTCCTCGTCCTCCCAGCCGTCGCGGTCCTCGGGCTCGTTGATGCAGCCGTCGTCCACGTCCAGGACGCTGTCCTCGTCGTTGTCGAGGTCCGGGCAGCCGTCCTCGTCCTCGAAGTCGTCCTTGTCCTCGGGGTCGTCCACGCAGGCGTCGGTGCGGTTCGGGATGCCGTCCTTGTCCTTGTCGGGGCCGGTGCCGCCGCCGAAGAGCACGAAGACGCCGCCGCCGATCTCCACGTGCGAGAAGAGGCCGTTGTACTCCCCGGCGTAGGGGTGCCCGTTGGCGTCGGCGTCGCGGGTCGTGTCCAGCTCGAGGGTGGGCACGCCGTCGGTGTCGTCCGCGGGTCCGGCGGAGAGCTTGTAGCGAACGTCCAGGCGCAGCCCGACACCCCAGCCGGCCTCGCCCGAGGTGGAGGAGTGGAGCAGGAACTTCGCGCCGCCGCCGGCGTTGAACTGGAAGTCGCCGTCCGCCGAGCGGTAGGCGATGACGTTGCTGACCGGCGCGCGCGCCTCGGGGTCGAAGTGCGGGTCGCGGTAGATGCGGTCGGGGTCCGCCGGGCCGGCGCCCGAGGCGTACTCGGGGCGGATGTTGTAGGCCTGCACGCCCGCGCCGATGGCGAAGTAGGGCACGACGTAGGGGAAGGGCAGGTGGAAGACCGCGTCGACGTGCGAGTTGACGTACCAGGCGCTTCGCAGCGTGTCGTCGGTCTGGGTCTGCGCGGCGCCGGCGTAGACCTCCATCGCGATCCACTCGGTGAAGTGCACCCCGAAGCGCCCGCCGAGCAGCGGCGCGTCCCGCAGGTTCTCGAGCTTGACCGTCCGGTCCTCGTCGAAACCGCCGCGGTCGGTGAAGTTGAAGTAGGCGACGTGGAAGTCCAGCTCCACCGACTTCGGGATCATCTGGGCCTGCGCCTCGCTCGCGAGGAGGACCAGGGCGGGGAGCAGCAGCAGCGGCAGGCGTTTCATCGCCGATGAGCCTAGCAAAGGCGCGCCAGCTAGCAGGGGTGGGCGCACCCGCGACCGCCGCTAGAAGTCGAAGTCGATCTCGTCCGCGTTGAAGTCGAGGTCGTCCTTCTTGGACTCCTTCTTCTTGCCGAAGCGCCCGAAGAGGCCCTTGAGGCCGCCGCCCTTGTCCTCGGCGCCCTTGCCCGGTCCGGCCTTCGACATCTCGTCCGCCCGGCGGTAGTCGCGCACGCACTCGGGATCGTCGGCGTTGAGCTGGAGGCTCTTGCGCAGGTACTTCTTGGCGCGCGGCCCGTCGCCCGCGGCGATGTAGGCCTTGCCCAGCAGGTGCCAGGGCTTCGTGGCCATGGGCTTGAGCTCGGTCGCCTTCTTGATCAGGTCGATGCCGCGGCTCGCCTCGGCGGGGTCCGTGGCCGTGCGGGCCCGGAACAGCGCGTAGCCGTAGTAGGCGACGTACTCCGCTTCCTCGTCGTAGCCCTCGACCGCCTCCTTGAACTTCTTCATCGCCTCGTTGAGCTTGCCCGCGTTGAGCAGACGCAGGCCGTTCTTGAAGGAGTTCTCGGCCGCCAGGATCTTCTGGACGCGCTCCATGGCGAGGTCGTCTTCGTCCTTCTCCCCGCGGATGTGCTTCTTGACGTACTTGAGGCTCTTCTCGTCGTCGTCGAGCGTCTCGTAGGCCTCGGAGTACTTGCCGAAGATCGTCTCCGCCGCGACGCGGTAGGGCTCCGGCTCATCGATCAACGAGTCCGGGTGGTACATCTTCGCCATGCGGAAGTAGGCCTTCTTGACCGAGGCCCGTTGCGCCTCGTCCGGCAGCCCGAACCACTGGAAGTAGTTCGTGGTCTCCATCTTCTTGAGCTCGCTGACGATGACCTCGATGCGCTCCTTGTCCTTCGTGGTCAGGCGAGCCCAGTCCTCCGCTTCGATGTGCAGGTTCCGCGCAGACGGGGGCGTGCCGGCGTCCCGCCTCGGCTTCACGGGCGGCGGCGGGGCAGCCTCCCCGACCTCTTCGGCCTCATCGACCTCCTCGGCCTCATCGACCGGAGCGGGCTCGTCGGCTGCCGTGGCCCGCTGACGCCAGGCCGCACCCCGGGCTCCACCGCGCGGCGGGGCGATCGAGCGCGGACGCACGGCGGGGCCATCGAGGGACACGCCCTCGAAGAGGCCATCCAGGGCGCTCTGCACGGGCGCATGCTCGGGGACCGGCTTCAGGTCAGCGGCCGACTCCTCGGGGGCCGTGCCCTGGCCCACCTCGACCGTCTTGAAGGAGCCGCTGGCCAGGGCCTCTTCGGTCTTGGTGCGGGTGCTGTGGTGGCGACCTGCCCCCTCGGCTGCGGCGCGGCGGGTGAAGGTGATGGCCGACCAGTCGATGGCGCCATCGGCCGTGGTGGGCGCAGCCTCCGCCGGCGGCGGCGGACGGGACGGACGCGAGTCGGGGGCGGCCTCGATGGGCTCGCGCGTGCGGCCCCCCATGGACGGCCCCACGGGCACGTCGTCCTGGGACACACCGATCGAGTCGTGCGCGGACGCGAACTCGAACATGCCGAGCCGCTGCATCACGAAGAGCAGGACCCGCGCGGAGTCCGGCTCGAGCGTGGTGAGGCGCAGGACCTCGTCCAAGGTCCGGCTGCCGTCGAGCCCCTGCACGAGGGCCATCTGCCGCGCGTCGAGGTCGAACTTCACCAGGGGAAAGGGCGGGTGCTCGGCGAGCTCGGGCCGGTCCTGGAGGAAGGGCTCGAGGAACAGGCGCACCGTGTCCACGGACATGCGCTTGTTGGCGCCCCGGATCAGCGTGGCGGGCAGGTGCAGCTCGATGAGCGTCTCGGGCGGCGGGTTGTCGGCCGACTCGAGCAGGATGGTCCAGGTGCCCTGCGTCCAGGCGAAGGACTGGGTCAGCAGCAGCGTGGCCCAGATGTTCATCTCGTGGACGAGCTCGGGGATCGGCAGCATGCGGTCGCGCAACACGACCCCGGCCTCGGTCAGCCCGTCGTTGCCCGCGACGTCGCGGATCACGCGCGCCATGGACTCCTGCACCTTCTTGCGACGCACGAGCATCGCGGACAGGGAGTCCTTCGGGTTGGTGACGTGGATGGCCTTCAGCTCGCCGTCCCGGAAGTGGTATTCGCGGCGGCTGGCGCCCCGTTCCAGCCTCAGGATCGACGGCTGCGGAAGCCGGCAGGCGGACATGACGAGATCGACCAACGGCAGGTCGCCGAGGGATCCGCTCTGGAGAACCTGGTCGCCCATCTCATCTCCCCGGGGCGAAGGCTCAGCCTCCGCGTTCAACCCGCGCCAGCAGCGACGTGGCGATCTCGCCGAGTGCTCGGCGAGCCTCGCTCGTCCTGGTGTCCAGGGCGGCCCCGCTCAGGCCCAGCTCCGACGCGACCCGGTCGCCATCGTCTGACGGGATGACCAGACTGTCCGCTCCCCGACCGGAACGCAAGCGGAGCGAGGCCTCCACGCGCCGCAGCACCGTCCACGCCTCCAGGGCATCGGAGGCCTCGACTTCGGAGAGCAGCTCGGGACTCAGCGCGGCCAGCACCGCCACCGGGTCCGCCACGCCCAGGGCCGGGTGGTCAGCCGCCCGCGTGGCCTGCGCGCACGCGAGGGCGAACTCCAGCTCCAGCAGGCCGCCGCGGCCGCGCTTCAGGTCGTGCAGCCCGGGACGCTCGGTCCCCAGCTGCTCCAGCTGACGGCGGCGCATGTCGCGCGCTTCGCCCACCAGCGCCTCGCCGCGGCCGGGCGCGTGGCGGGCGGTGACGAGGGCCTGCTCCAGCTGGCCGCGCAGCTGGGGCGGCGCCGACAGCACCGAGGCCCGGCAGAGGGCCAGGGTCTCGAAGGGCCGCGCGCGGGTCCGGTAGTAGGCCGAGAAGCCCGCGAGGGTCGCGACGACCGGCCCCTTGTTGCCGTCGGGGCGCATGCGCAGGTCCACGTCGTAGCAGCGCCCCTCGCGGGTCTGCGCGCTGAGCGCGGTCACCATGCGCTGGCTCCACCGGGTCGCCCAGCGACCCGCGTCCAGCGGCCTCGCCCCATCGGAGGACACCCCGCTCGCCCCGTAGACGAAGCCCAGGTCCAGGTCGCTGCCGTAGGTCATCCAGCCCGAGCCGGCCGAGCCGAAGCCCAGCACCGCCACCAGCGCGCCGTCGGGCAGCACGCCGTGCCGCTCGCTCATGCCGCGCGTGGCCAGCCGCGAGGCCGCGCGCACGATGGCGGTGGCGAGGTGGCTCAACCAGCGGTTGGGCAGGCCGTCGCCGGGCAGGGCGTCCCCCAGATCCGCCAGGCCGATGCGCAGCAGCTCGGCCGTCAGGTTGGTGCGCAGGGCGACCAGGGCGTCATCGAGGTCCGTGCGCGGCTCCAGGTCCGCCACGAGCTCGGGCTCCAGCTCCGCTGCGGTGCGCGGGGGCTGCTCCCCTCCCCGACCCCGCAGGACGAGGGCGTCGAGCAGCTCGGGGTGCTCCACCAGCAACGAGCTGAGGAAGCCCGAGTGAGCGAAGAGCCGGACGAGGGCTGCGGCCACCGCGGGGTTGTCGTTGAGCAGCGAGTAGGTCGTTCGGCGCGCGCCGGCCCGGGACACGAAGGCCTCCAGCCGGGCCAGGGCGGTGTCGGGATCCCCGGACCCGCCGACGCGGCCCAACAGCTCCGGCATCAGCTGTTCGTAGGCCCGCCAGCCGTCCGGGGTCATGCGGTCGCGGGCGCCACCCGCGAGGGCGAGGCGGCCTAGACGGCGACTGGCATCCTGGGGATCCCGGAAGCCCAGGCCCTCGAGGGTCTGAACGCGGTCGAGGGTCGTGGCGAAGGGGTCGACCAGCTCTGGGGACTGCTCGTCCCGCTCGGCCCGGAACTTCAGCCCCGACCAGGAGCGGTCGATGTCGTCGCGCGCGGC
>JAJDAI010000765.1 GCA_029261955.1 Deltaproteobacteria bacterium
CAGCTCGAACCACTCCTCCGAGGTGCTGCCGAAGGGGTCGCCCATGAGCTCGGTGAAGATGACGTCGCCCGCGTCGGGGCGCGCCAGCGGCACGGGGCAGAGGTCGTTGGCCTCACCGGGGGTGCCGTAGAGCAGCACGGCCTCGTCGTCCGGGTCGTCGTCGTCGCCGCCCACCTCGTGGAACAGGGACTCGGCGGGGCACCAGGCGCTCGCGCGGTCGTTGGCGCTCGCGTCGAGCCGGTCCACGGGCAGCAGGTCCTCGGAGACCTGGAGCGTGGCGCCGTCGAACTGCCCGTCGAAGGACTCCCAGTTGTAGGAGGTCGCGTCGATCTCGACCGGGCCGCCCTCGCCGGGGCAGACCAGCGCGAGGGCGCGGCGCCCGCGGTTGTGGAAGTTCAGCGAGCCGTAGCGGTAGGTGACGACGCCCTGGCCGTCGCGGGTCAGCACCTCGGGGTCGAAGCCGAGGGTGTCCGTCGCCTTGGCGAAGACGACGCGCTCGCCGGGCTCGACGCCGGTGTCGCCCTGGTCGGGCGTGATGGCGTGCACGCGGGTGGTGCCGACATCGCCGATGTGGGGCCGGTCCTCGAGCACGCAGCCGCGCAGGTCGAAGGGGCCCTCGTTGGCGGGGCTCGACCACAGCTCGAACCACTCGGTCACCACGTCCGTGTTGGCGTCGACCAGGATCTCGGTGAAGAGCAGCTGGCCGGCCTCCGAGGGGGTCGCGCCGGCCAGGTCGCAGACGGCGGCGGCCCGCGGGGAGCCGAACTCCTCGACGCGGCGCACCGTGTCCTCGTCGACCGGAATCTCCAGCTCGAAGTAGCGGGCCTCGGGCGTCGTCGGCGCCTCGCACCACCGCTCTTCCTCGGCGCCCTCGATCAGCTGGCGGCTGTGGCCTTCCCGCAGGCCCTCCAGCGTCCAGTTGTAGGTGGCGCTGGCCACGAGCACGGGCACGGAGCGGTGGGCGGTGCACCAGAGCTCGACCGTCTCGGGGGACGCGCTGTTGCGGAGCTTCAGGTCCTGGAGCACCGCGTCGACGCGCAGGTCGCCGGCTTCCACGCCCAGGTCGCTGGTGGAGGCCAGGAGCAGGTACTCGCCCTGCGGCACCTCGAGCTCCAGGAGGATGGGGAAGACGTCGCCGTTGACGTTGCGGATCTCGCAGTCGTCCAGGCTCACGTCCTCGTCGTCGACGTTCTTGAGCTCCAGCCAGACCGGCCGGCCGCTGTCGGGCTTGGCCGCGATCTCCGTGAAGATCAGCTCACCGGGAGGCGCGGGAGGCCCCGGCGGATCCGGCACGCAGGACGCAAGCGTCAGAGCGAGCACGACTGCAGAGCGAACGATCAACGCGGCTTCTCTCCGATCGCCGCTGGCGGCGGGGCTGAATTGTGCCTCGGCACGCCCAACGGCGACAGTCCTCAGAGACGATCCCCCGGGGCATGCAGGGTCATGTTCTTTCGATCTGCCGGCCCCGACCCGGGCGAACTTGGGCTCGAATCGCGCCCAGGGCGGGGGATCGCGGGTGGACCGGGGCCCGTCAGGACGAGCCCAGAAGGACTTGCAGTCCCCCGATCCGGGCACCACGATGCGCGCCATGCTCCGAACTCTGCTCTGCCTCCTCCTCGTCGGCTGCTCCACCGCCCTGCCCACCGACGACGACGACTCCGCGACCAGCGACGACGACGACGCGGTGGACGACGACGACGCGGCCGACGACGACGACGCGGCCGACGACACCCCGGTGCCCAACGAGCTGCCCGGCTACTCGGGCGACTCCTGCCCGACGATGGTCGAAGGCACGAACAGCGGCTGGGAGTCCTACGGCATGGACCGCCAGTTCCAGCTGCTGCTGCCCGACGAGCCCGAAGGCGCGCCCCTGGTGTTCGTCTGGCACTGGCTCGGAGGCACCGCCGGCCAGATCAACGGCGCGCTGCGCGTGAGCGACTGGGTGGACGACGGCGCGGTCGTCATCTCGCCGGAGTCCACCGGCCTGGACTTCGAGTGGGACACCCTCGGCAGCACGACCGACAACCGCGACCTGACCCTGTTCGATGACCTGCTGACCTGCGCTTCGGAGCAGTTCGGCATCGACCGGAACCGCGTGCACTCGACGGGCATGAGCGCGGGCGGGCTCTGGACCACGGTCCTGACCATGCAGCGCGCCGAGTTCCACGCGTCGACGGCCCCGCTGAGCGGCGGCGCCCAGGACGCCTTCTACACGTCCCCCGCCGAGCCGATCCCCGTGCTCGTGACCTGGGGTGGGCCGGGCGACCTGTACAACGGCTTCTCCTTCGAGGAGGTCAGCGAGGCCTTCGTGCGCAACCTGCGCGAGGACGGCCACTTCGTGCCCGAGTGCGTGCACAGCCTCGGACACACCATCGCGCCCGGCTCGCCCGAAGCGGTGTGGCGCTTCTTCCAGGACCACCCCCGCGGCCTGACCGAGGAGCCCTACGCCGACGAGCTGCCGGCGTCCTTCCCCGACTTCTGCGACCTGCAGATCACGGACTAGATCAGGCGGCCACCACGGCGCCGACCCGGCGCGAGTGCCGGAACATGACGCTCATGCGCGGCTCGGCGTAGCGCGCCTTCGGCACGCAGTGCTCCCAGGTGCGCTGGCAGCTGCCGCCCATGACCACGAGGTCGCCCCAGCCCAGGTTCAGCGAGACCGAGCGTCCACCCCCGTGCGGCCGGAGCATGAAGCGCCGCGGCTCGCCCATGGACACCGTCGCCACGAAGGCGCTGCCGTGCTCGCGCAGCACCTGGTCGCGGTGCCAGGCGACGCTGTCCTCACCGTCCCGGTACATCGCCAGGCCGATGCGGTCGAAGGCGATCCCGTAGCGATCGCTCAGGGCCACCGCGGCGGCCTGCAGCATGGGGTGCCCCGGCCCGTGTTCGGGCAGGAAGGCAGTGAGCCGGGGCACCGGTACCACGCCGTCGTACATCGTCCGTTGGCCCTCCTGCCAGGAGGTCCCCTCGCTCAGGGCGTCGAAGACGTGGCGCTGGCCTTGCAGCCAACCGGGCAGGTGGTCGACCCACGCTTCGGTGTCGAGGGAGATGCGGCGCAGACCCCGGAACGATCGATCGATCGCAGGGATCGAGCCGCCCAGCAGGGGCAGTTGGATCGGCATGACGCGATCCACACTACTGAACATCTGAACAGGATCAAGATCGATCGCGATCAGAGCGTGAAGGTGAAGTCCTCCACGACCGCGCCCGGGACCCGCCAGCTCGAGGTGCTGCGCCGGAAGTAGGTGCCCGCGTCCAGCACCAGGTCGCGCTCGGCCGTCAGGTCCACGAGGTTCTCCCCGAACATGCGGTAGACGGTCTCGTCGAAGCGCATGACGTTCAGCGGCGCCACGATCTCGCCGCCTTCGACCCAGAAGGTCGCGAAGCGGGTCATGCCGGTCGCGCGGCAGGACGGGCGGTCGCTGTAGTTCAGGTACCAGAGGTTGTTGACCAGCAGGCCGGTGCCGAGCGAGCCGAGCACGTCGTCGCGGCCCAGGCCGCCCCCGGCCAGGTCGAGGGACTCCGGCGTCTCGCGGCCCGAGGCGCCGTTGGTGGGCACGTCGAACTCCCGCGAGGAGCGGGGCGAGACCAGGGCGTCGGTGTAGGCCCCCTGCACGAAGAGCGGCACGCTCCCCGGCTTCACGAAGCCCTGGGCGTTCACGTCGGGCGCGAAGCCTTCGGCGGTGTTCTCGTGCAGCGTGAAGGCGGAGCTGAGCTTCGCCTTGCCCTCGGCGGCCTTGAGGAGGGGGGACCGCTTGATGCGCTCCTCCTTCAGCGAGAAGCCGCCCCAAGCGAGCAGCTCCAGCACCTCCACCACGGCGGCCGGTGCCAGGTAGACGCGGTAGCTGCCGGGCTCGATGGTGCGCGCGGGGCGGGACACGGCGGCCAGCTGCTGGCGCCCGGTGGTCATCTTGGCGGCGAGCAGGGTGGGGTCCCAGGACGAGCCCGCGTAGCCGCACTTCACGGCCTTGTCGGCCCGCGCGTAGAAGCTCCAGTCCAGGTTGAAGCTGTGCGCCGTGAACCAGTTGCGCTGGCCCAGCGAGTTGGCAAAGCCGCTGTGGATGGCGCCGCTGGCCCAGATCCCGACGAGGTCGAGGCCCTTCGCCATCGTCAGCGCGGCTTCGACCGCCTCGGCGGAGTCCGGCAGCTGCGAGGTCGCGACGCGCTCGGTGCTCACCACGTCCGTGGCGTAGAGCAGGTGCGGGTCCTCGGGCAGGTGCGGCACCCGCGCGCGCAGGTCGTCGAGCAGGGACGCGAGGCGGCCGGCGTCCTCCGGCCCGCCGCTGAGCGACATGGAGCCGGTGGCGTGGCGCTGCCCGACGATGAGCTGCAGCGTCATGCTGGACTGCTGCACGCTGCCCGGCTGCCGCACCTTGCCGTCGTTCAGGCGCACGAAGTCGGAGCGTTCGCCCGCGTAGGAGCAGAGCAGGACCTCGGGGCCGCTCAGCTTCGCGAAGAGGCCCGCGGTCAGCGCTTCGAAAGACTCGCGCATCACACGCCTCCAAACACGGCGACGCCGCCGAACAGGCAGGCCGGGGACGCGTGCCCCACGCGGATGACCTGGTTGGGCTCGCCCTTGCCGCAGTAGGGCGTGCCGTGCACGTCGAGGGAGGAGCGGTCGCCCACCCCCTTGAGGTTGCGCCAGAAGGTCGCCGAGATGCCCCGGTAGTTGGGCTTCTTGACCACCGTCGTCAGCTTCCCGTCTTCGATCAGGCGGCCGTACTCGCAGCCGAACTGGAACTTGTTGCGGCTGTCGTCGATGGACCAGGACGTGTTGGTCTTCATGAAGACACCGCGCTCCACGGAGGAGACGAGGTCCTCGAAGGACGTGTCCCCCGG
>JAJDAI010000766.1 GCA_029261955.1 Deltaproteobacteria bacterium
CGGAGGCGCCTTCCCGCTCGGCCCGCCGCCGGCAGATCCCGCCCACGCTGCTCGCGACGCCAGCCTCGCTTTCGGACAGCGCGCTGTCTCCGCTCACCGAAGCGGTCCCCCCCGCCTCGGCCGCGCACGCCCCCCGGGCGGTGCTCGCACTGGCATCCGCGCTGCTGATCTTCGGGCTGGGCTTCCTCCTGGGGAACCGGCAGATGCCCCCGCCTCCGAGCGAGGTGCCTGGACAGGAGCTCGATCTGGACATGGTCCACCACCAGGAGGTCCTCGTGGTCGATGCCAGCTCCCGACTCCAGCTCCAGCTGCTCGCCACTCCGGCGCCCGACGTCGAACTCAGACTGCATCTGCGCCTGCCTGGGGGCCCGTGGTCGAGCCTGCGCATGGCCGAGGCCGCGCCGGGTCGCTGGATCGGCCAAGTCGCCGTGCCCGAGGAAGCCCTGGGAACAGCGGCCTACTTCTTCCGCGCGACCGACCCCAACGGGGCGTCCTCCACCCTGGGGGGGCCCGAACACCCCTGGCGCTTCGAGATCGTGCCTGCGGCCCACCCCAGCGGTCCGCACGGAGACTGACCGACCCGGGCCTGCGGCCCTCAGGCGGCGCCGAGGAAGTCGAAGCCCGCGTCCTCGACGGCGCGCTTCACCTGCTCGGGCTCGTGCGGCCCCTCGACGCTCACAGTGGCCTCCTCGTGGCTCGCCTCGACGGTCGCCTCCGGCAGGGCCTGCGCCACAGCGCGGGTCACCGAGCCGCTGCAGCCGCCGCAGGTCATGCCGCTGATTTTGTAGGTCGCTTCCATGTCATCACTCCTTCGTGGGGCCCAGTTCGTCCAGGATCGGGCAGTCTGGGCGGTCATCTCCATGGCAGCGCTGCGCCAGGTCCAGCAGGGTCGCGCGGATGCTTTGCAACTCCTCGAGCCTGCGCTCGACGTCGGGTGGCGCATGCGGCGCAGGTCATCCCGTCGATGGGCAGGCTGAGGCGTGTGGCGGCGTGTTGGTGCATCCGGGCTCCGGGGGGGGGTGCCAGAAGGGATAGACCTTCCAGTCACTGGAAGGTCAAGCAGCAGGCCGCGAAACGAACGGAACCGAATCGAACCGGCGTGGACGGGACCTGCGGCCGCAGGCGAATAGTCCCCAGATTCGCGGACAAGGCTGCCCTCAACCCTCGACGCCTGGGTCGCTGCAGACCGTCCCGACCCTTCAAGCCCCGTTGGCCCGGATCGTGCGTTGCTCGTCGGTGACCTGCCGCCGGCAGCGGCCACCCAGACCCCCTCCCCGATCGGAGCCCCCATGACTCGAACGCTCGCCTCGCTCTCGTTGCTCGCCTTGCTCAGCCTCACCTTCGCCACGCCGGCGCACTCGGCCTCGTCCTTCGACGGCCAGATGAGCTGGATCCACACCGACTACCGGCTGATCTACGACGCGCTGGCCGCGGACCGTCTGGATGCGAGCGTGGCCCGCGCCGCCGAGGCGATCGCGAAGCAGAGCAAGGTCCTGGACCTCAGCGCGGTTCCGGAAGAGCAGAAGGAGCACTACGCCCACCTCCCCCAGCAGCTGGTCGACGCGGCGACCTCACTGGCAGGGGCCAAGGACCTCGCGGCCGCGCGATCGGCGATGAAGGCGCTCAGCCGGCCCATGGCGATGTGGGTCTCGATGTCCAAGCCGGACGGCGTCGAGGTGATGTACTGCCCGATGGAGAAGGCCAGCTGGCTGCAGGCCGCTGGCGAGACCCGCAACCCCTACGTCGGGCCCAACATGCGGTCCTGCGGGCAGCCGGTGGGTGGCGTTGCCCCCGCCGAGCCGAAGCACGGGCACGACCAGGCCCACGGCCACCACGACGGCATGGGTCACTGAGAGCGCGCAGGGCTGGCCACCGATGCCTCACTCCGTGCATCATCGCCTGCGCCCCGGCTCGAATCGATCGAGCCAGCCGGGGGCCACGAGGAGAGACGATGAGGACACTGAGGCTCGGGGCGCTGCTGCTGTGGGGGTCGCTCGCGGCCTGCGCGGGCCAGGGCGAAGGCCCTGACGCCGCCGCAGACGACGACGACAGCACGCCCTTCGAGGATCCCAACGCCTGCTACGGCGACGCCCTGGTCGACGCCGTGCCCATCAGCGACGATCTCGACGCCCTCGAGGAGCGCTTCGACGTCAACGAGGACCTCGTGCGCATCATGTTCCTCGGGGAGCCCTTCTGAACGCTCTGCCGGGCCGGTGCGGCCCGACTCGAGGATGCCCTCGACGAGCTCGACGACGAGCGCGTGCGCGCGGACATGGTCTGGTCGCCGGCCTGGGGCATCGCGACGCTCCAGGACGCCACCGACCTGACCGGCGAAGGCCGGGATCCCCGCGAGCGGATCTGGTTCGACGACGGCGCCGTGCTGGGCAACGCCTTCGCGGACAAGGTCCCCGGAGACGCGCCCGTCTACGACCTGATGATGATCTGGAACCCGGGGCGAACCTGGGGCGATGACGGCGACGACACGCTGTCCGAGCCCGACGTGGTCTGGACCCCCGGGTGGACGGTCGAGGACCTGGTCCAGGAGGTCGAGGCCCGGCTGCCCGAGTGCTCCGGTGGGCTGATCCAGTAGGCGGGCGCTACTCGCCTTCGACCACGAGCTCCCAGGTCGCGCCGCTGTCTTCGGTGTGGTGCACCTGGGCGGTGGCGGTCAACACGGTCATGTGCGCCGGGTCTTCGTCCGCCAGGAGGTGCACGATCGCGCCCGCGCCGGGGCCGTCCCAGGGCTCGCAGGCGACGAAGGCCGGATCGCAGACCAACAGGTCGCCGTCGCTCAGGCCGACGAGCCAGCCGTCCTCGGCGCGGTCGATCGCGGTCGCGGCCTCCGCCAGGATGTCCTCGCTCGTCCCGTCGGGCAGCGTGTAGCGCTGAAGCGCCGCGCCGGTGGCGACAAGCAGCACGGGCCCGGCGGGATCCTCGACCTCGATGTCGCTGACGCTCGCGGGCGCGGACTGTTCGTCCCAGGTGCGACCCGCGTCCTCGCTGATCCAGAACGAACCCGCCCAGCCGCCGATCACGAAGTCCTCCTGCTCGGCGCTGACGGCCATCGTGTGGAAGTCGGCCTGCCCCGTCAGGCTGATCTCGGTCCAGGTCACGCCTCGGTCGATCGACTCGGCGAAGCCCCAGTTGTTCAATCCGTTGGAGCTCCAGTGGCCGCTGCCCCAGTAGCGATCGGAGTTGAAGGGATCGTGCACCAGGCCCATGAAGTCGGGCCCCTCGAAGACGGGGACCAGCTCGGCGGAGCCGGCCTCGGTCCGGAACATGCCCTCGTGAGTTCCCAGGGCCAGCTCCTCGGTGTCGCCCCAGGCGTGGATGGCGTGCAGGTGGGTGTCGAGTTCGCCGGTGCCGTGCTCGTGCTCGTCGTCTTCGATTTCCTCCTCGGTGGTGTCGTCGTCGTCCACGGGATCCGTGGACGGGCAGCCGACCAGGGGAAACAGAAGCAGCAGCAGGGAAACGAGAAAACGGTGCATTCAGGGACCTCCAGGTTTGCAGTGTGACCGCGGCGAGGATGCGGCCCCATGACGGCGACCCGGGCCACTCCGATTTCGGGGGGCCAGGGCCGCAACTGACAGGCCAAGCGCGGAAACTGGCACCGTCTTTGCGGGTGAGTGGTGGCGGTAGGGAAGAGCCGGACGTCACCTTCCCCCGCCCCGGCAGATGCGACGAACCCGGTTCGACCCTACCACCCCCCCTCAACCCTCCCGCCCCTGCGCCGGCAGGACGACAAGAGCGCCGCCAGCCCGGGCTGGCGCTGCGCCGACATGTCGTGCTTCCAACCGAAGGGAGTTCACGTCACCCGAGCCTCCCCGGGATCCAGGACGGCGCGGACGTTGTCGGTGAGTCTTCTGCAACCCGACGAATAGTCGCCGCATCGCCCACCCCGGAGGACGTCCCCCGTGCGCCCGAGGGCGGCGACCCGGCCTCTCATCTCGGTCGAGCACCCCGTTGGCTTGCCTCTTGCTACCTCCGAGACGGCCGGCCTCCGCACGCGCCATCTGGGCGCGCTCGCGCCGTGGGCCGAGGCATCGGATTTGGAGACAACATGAGACACCCGGTCGAGCGCACAACGCTGCTCCCCACCCTCCCACTGCCGGCCGCCGCGCTCGCGATCGCCCTCCCCGCCGCCAACGAGCCGGTCGCGCCGGGTTGGAGCGACTGGGCCACCTCCCCACGCGAGGACCGACGCCCGAGGTCTCTTCCCGGCGCGCCTCGGGCCGGCCGGAACTCGCTGGGCGCGTCGGATGCGCGGCAAGGCGCGCGTCCGACGCGGCTGGTCGCCGGTCAACCGCGGCAGGCGTCCCCCATCTGCCGACTCAGGATGCTCGGTGAGCCCAAGGCCGGGGAGTAGGCCATGCGACACCTTCTCCCCCCTTTCGATCGTCTTGGGCGGTTCGCCGCGATCGGCTGCTCGCTCTGGCTCACCGGCTGCCCCGAGCCGATCGTCGAAGAGGAAGCCATCGAGCCGGTCGGCACCCTGACCGGGGCGTTCACCTGCCAGGTGGTCGCGGACGACGACGACCGCTTCGACCTCGGCGCGGCCCGCTTCGAGGGTGACATCGAGCACACGGCCTACATCGCAGGGCTGCGCACCCAGGGCTGCTACGCGCGGACCCTGGAAGCGGAGCGCGGGTGGGTGGTCAGCGTCCGCTCCTTCCAGCAGGTGGACTTCGACACCGCCCAGGTCCTGGAACTGAACCTGCCGATCAACGTCGAACAGGACGGAGACGACCGGCTGTTGCGGGCCGGGGACCTCGTCACCATGTCGGGCGACGGGGGCTTCGGGTCGATGTTCTGGGTCGATGGCGCCGGCCAGGAGCCAGCGCCGCTGTTTCTGCGCACGCTCGGCGGCGAGGTCGTGATCGACGAGCCGGCTGAGCTGGGCCCAGGTGACCGGTTCTCGGGGCACTTCGACAACCTCCAGATGGGAGAGCTGTGATGGCCCGCCTGCTGATCCTGCCCCTCGTCCTCCTGGCTGCCTCCTCGGCCACCCCTGCGGCCGCGCAGAGCATCACCCTGGAGCAGCTGGGCGCCCTGCACCCCACACGAGAGTGCTTCACCCTGCACCCCGACCTCGGCCAGGTGGGCCTGGCCCCGGACTCGATGTTCCTCGACCCGGCGGCGCAGTCCGGGGAGCGCGAGGGCCACTACCGCACTCACGATGTCGGAGACGTGGCCTTCGTCGGCGGTCCCTGGACCTACGACACGCTCAGCGGTGACGTGCTCTACGAGTCGCTCAACGCCTTTCTCGCCACACACGCCAACGACTACGACTTCGTGTCCATGTTCGTGACCGAGC
>JAJDAI010000767.1 GCA_029261955.1 Deltaproteobacteria bacterium
CGACGGCAGCGAGCCGCTCCCCTCGCTCTTCCACGGCGGCTGGCAGGTCTCCGCCCCCGCGCTGGGGGACATCGACGGCGATGGCTGGCGCGACGTGGTGGTCACGACGCGCGAGGGCGGCCTCTTCGCCTGGCGCACGGACGGCCGCGCGGACTCGTCGGTCGACTGGCCGATGTGGGGCCACGACGCCGCGCACACCGGCAACCTGCACACGCCGCTGCTGAGTCAGGAGGGGCCTTCGAACGAGGAGGGGGGCTGCGCGGCGGCCTTCGCGCCCACCTCGGGCTGGGGCGGCCTGCTGCTGCTGCTGCTCTACCGCCGGTCGCGCCGGCTCCGGGAGTCCTCGAGCAGGACCTTGCCCTCGGCGTCCAGGTCCCAGTCCTCCAGGTAGAACTCGAGCGTCTTCAGCTGCTCGGAGACCGCGAAGGGGCCCTGCCGGCTGATCTTCGTGCGCCGGGGCACGCCGACGATCTTGTGCTCGACCTCGACCCCGACCGTGAACTGGTCGGACTTCGCGGAGATGGTCGCCCAGCGACCCACGATCCGCTTCTTCAGGTCCAACTCGCTGATGCGGTGGTCCAGGACCTGGGGCAGGTCCGGGGTCGGTAGCCCGTCGCTGCGGATGTTCTCGTTCACCGCGGCGCGCAGCCCGGCGAGGTCCGCGACCATCCCGCTCACGTCGCGGACCGCCAGCAAGGCCAGCCCGATCGCCACGACGGCCAGGGCGATGCGCACGCCGAGTCGGACGCGCTCCTTGTCCTTGGGGTTCGGCGGAGCCTCGGGGATGTTGACCGGCGGCGGGAGCGGCATGTCGTCGATGCGAGGCGCCGGCGGGAACGAACCCTGGGGGTGCTGAAGGGACTCACCGGGGACCAAAGCGCCGCGAGGTCGAGGAGGCACCGAGCCCGCCCGCGAGTCCCTGGAGATGGTGTCCACCCGGGGGTCGGTGCGGCTGTCCCGTCGGCCGAGGGGGGGGATGGTCGCGACCCGGGGGTCGGTGCGGCTGTCCCGCCGGCCCAGGGGGGGGATGGTCGCGACCCGGGGGTCGGTGGGGCTGTAGCGTCGGCCCAGGGGGGGGATGGACTGGAGCCGCGGGTCGGAGACGACCACGTCCATGCCGACCTCGGCCGGGGCGGGCTGCCCGGGCCGGGAGGCGGTCGGTCGCGCGGGAGCCGGGCGGCCCGGCACGCTGGCGCCTGCGGCCGAGCGCCGGCGCCGGCTGCCCGTGGTCGAGCGGCGGCCGGTGCTCGGAGGCACGACGCGCGGTCGGTTGTCCGGCGGGGGAGGAGCTTCGGGCAGCGTGTCGGCGGCCGTGTCGTAGTCGTCGTCGGCCGGCGGGAGCTCGTCGAAGACCGGCAGGTGATCCCCGGAGTCCTGGGGCTCACCGGTCAGGTTGATGTCGGGAATGGAGTCGGCGAGCAGCGCCTCGCCCGAGACCAGGGCCGCCATCAGCGGGTCGCCGGGCGGGATCGAGTTCTCGCTCGCGTAGAGCTTGCCGGGCGGCCGTCCGCGCAGATCACCCGCGCGGCCGCCGGGCTGCGAGGTCGGCCGGCCCGGGTTCGAGGTCGGCAGGGGAGCCGGGGCGCGCGGGCGGCTCGGCGGGGCCACCGCGGGGATGCTCTCGTCGGTGCGGGGGTGGTCGATCTCCTCGACCACGGCTGCTGCCTTGGCCGCGCGCTGCCTCGCCGTGAGGGAGCCGCGGCTCGTCACAGCCGCCCGCGGCAGGCCGCTCTCCTTGCTCCAGCCGCCGCCGGTCTCCTCGTCGCGCCCGGGCAGGTTCCACGACGGACCGCGGGGCAGCGCGTCGGGGTTGTTGTCTGCGGAGACGTCGGTCACGGAGAGCGGGTCGCGCTTCTTGGCGAGGGGCACCGAGGCCTTCGCCTTCGCCTTCGCCAGCGCCCGAGCGCGGGAGGCCGGTGGGGGCTCGGGGGGATCGGTCGTCGGCGTCGGGCCGCTGGGCGTGGTGCTCGGGGTGCCCGTGGGCGTGCCCGTCGGGGTGAGGTCGTGCTGCGGCAGGGTGGCCTCGCCGGTGAGCTGATCGAGGCTCCCGTCCCCTGCGTCCCCCATGGGCTGCGGGTCGACGCTGCCGTCGAAGGGGAAGTCACAGCGCGCGCAGAAGGCGTGCATCGCCGACTGGCTCAGTCCGCACTGTGGGCAGGTTGTGAGGTCTGCCAACGCTCCCTCCACCCTGTTGCTGCGCGATCAGCGCCCCTGAAAGTTCGGAGCCCTCTTGTTCGCAAATGCGATCAGGGCCTCCACGCGGTCCCCCGTATCCAACGTCCGATCGTAGCAGGCTCGCTCGTGCTTCAGACCTTCGGCGAGATCCATCGAGATCCCGCCGTCGATGGCTGCCTTCGCTGCCTGGACCGCGACCGGCCCACAGGAAGCGATCTCACCGGCGATCTTCAGCGCGACCTGGAGGCTCTCCCCGGGCTCACTCAGGTGCTCTGCGAGGCCGATTCGGTAGGCCTCCTGGGCCGAAATGCGGCGGCCGGTCAGGATCAGGTCCTTCGCGCGACCCGTGCCCACGAGCCTGGGCAGGCGCTGCGTGCCCCCGGCGCCCGGCACGATCGCGAGGCGCGTCTCCGTCAGCCCCATCTTCGCGTTCGCGTCCACGACCCGGATGTCGCAGGCCAGCGCGATCTCCATGCCGCCGCCGAAGGCGTAGCCGTTGACCGCCGCCACGAAGGGGATGTGCTGCCGCGCGACGCGGTCGAAGGTGCCGCCGATGAGCGAGACGAAGGCCGGGACCTGCTCCGCCGGCATCGCCTTGCGCTCCTTCAGGTCCGCGCCGGCCGAGAAGGCCTTCGGGCCTGCGCCGGTCAGGACCACCGCGCGGGGGCTGTTCGGCGGGTCGTGCGCGAGGGCTTCGAGCCGCTCGCACTGCGCGTTGAGCGCCAGGAGCAGGCCCTTGTTGAAGGCGTTGAGCGCGTCGGGGCGGTTGAGGGTCCAGACCTCGATGTGCTCAGAAGACTCGACCTTCAGCAGGTCCGTCATGTCCGTGTCTCCAGGGGGAAGGGGGGTCAGGCGGGTGGTTCGTAGAGGCCGCAGGCCGCGCGCAGGAAGCGGCCGGGCAGGCGCTTGCGGAGCTTCTCTTCCATGAACGCCGCCACGCCGACGAGCGCGTCCAGGTCGACCCCGGTCTCGATGCCCATGGAGTGGAGCATCTGGACCAGGTCCTCGGTCGCGACGTTGCCCGACGCGCCGGGTGCGTAGGGGCAGCCGCCGAGGCCGCCGACCGCGCCGTCGAAGATGCGCACGCCCGCGTCCAGCCCGGCGACGATGTTCGCCAGGGCCGTGCCCCGGGTGTCGTGGAAGTGCAGGGCCAGCTTGTCCATCGGCAGCCCCTCCCCGAGGGAGCGGACGCGCTCACCGACCGAGCGGGGGTCGCCGTGGCCGACCGTGTCGCCGAGCGACAGCTGGTCGATGCCCAGCTCGAAGAGCCGCTCAGCCACCTGCGCGACCTGCGCCAGCGGGATCTCGCCCTCGTAGGGGCAGCCGAAGACCATGCTGAGGTAGGCGCGCACCCAGGTGCCGCTGCCCTTCAGCTCGCCGATGACCTCGGCGATGTTGGCCAGGCTCTCGTCGATGCTGCGGTTCAGGTTCTTGTTGTTGTGCGTCTCGCTGGCGGACACGAAGACCGCGATCGTGTCGACCCCAGATTCCTGCGCGCGGGCGAGGCCGCGCATGTTCGGGACGAGCGCGCCGTAGCGCACGCCGGGCTTGCGCTCGATGCGGGCGAAGACCTCCTCGGCGTCGCCGAGCTGCGGGATCCAGCGGGGGTGCACGAAGGACGAGGCCTCGACGTAGGGCAGGCCGGCGTCCGCGAGCCGCTGGACCAGGTCCACCTTGACGTCGGTGGGCACCGGCGACGGCTCGTTCTGCAGGCCGTCCCGGGGGCCGACTTCGTAGACCTGTACGCGTTCGGGGAGCGAGAGCATGGGCCGCCAAGCTAACGCCCGGTGCCCCCCTCGTCCACGGGGCGCGGGGACGCTTTTCAACGCAGGGGGCGTCCGGTAGCCTCGCGCGCAAGGCGGGGTGGCGTTCTTGTACGTCCTGACTCGCAACAACGGGAGCGGCTTCGAGCGAGCGCTCCGTCAGCGGCGAACCCTCGGGGGGGCTCACGGTGCAGTCCAGCGACGAGGCCATCTTCGGCTTCCTGGTGGAGAACTCTCCCGACGGGCACTTCATCCTGCTCGACGGCCGGCTGGTGTACCTGAACCGGACCGCCCAGCAGATGTTCGGCGTGAGCGTGAAGGCCGGGGACTCGATCCCCGTCGCCGACGTGCTCGACCCGGCCGAGCGCGAGCGCGCTCACCGCAACCAGGCCCTGCGCATCAACGGCGTGCTTCGCGGCGCGACGAGCTACACCGCCCTGCGCCAGGACGGCACCACCTTCCCCATCGAGGTGCACGCCGCCCCCTTGAAGCTCCGGGGGCGGGCCGGGCTGCACGGGGTCATCCGCGACATCTCCGCCCGCAAGGCGATGGAGCTCCAGCTCGAGCAGATGGAGCGCGCCGGCGTGGTCTCGCGCCTGTCCGCGGGCATCGCGCACGACTTCAACAACCTGCTGGCAGTCATCCAGGCCAACACCGAGGTCGCCCAGCGCGACGCGGAGGGCCCGGGGGTCCAGAACGCCCTGAAGCGGGTCCGCGCGGCGGTGCAGCGAGGCAGCGAGAAGGTCCGCCAGATCCAGCAGATGGGCGGGAGCCGCCGCGGGCCGGCCGAGCTTCGGCCCCTGTACGTGAACCCGCTGGTGGAGGACGTGCTCGACCTGACGAAGGCGCGCTGGAAGGACGAGGCCGACAGCCTCGGTGTGCGCTACGAGGTCCAGTGGGACCCCGGCCTGCCGCCACCGATCGAAGCCGCCGAAGGCGATCTGCGGGCCGCGCTGGTGGCCCTGGTCTTCAACGCGATCGAGGCCATGCCCTCGGGCGGGCGCATCCGCATCGGCACCGCCCAGGACGCCAACGGCAACTGCCTGATCACCGTGCAGGACGAGGGCGAGGGCATCGAGACGCCCAGCCTCACCCGCCTGACCGACGCCTTCTACACGACCCGACCCGACCGCCAGATGGGCCTCGGACTGCACCTCGTGGCCAGCGTGCTCGAGCGGCACGGCGGGCACCTCGAAGTGGACTCGCGCGCCGGAGGCGGCTCCACCTTCGCGTTCCT
>JAJDAI010000768.1 GCA_029261955.1 Deltaproteobacteria bacterium
GCGAGCCCGGCGAGGGCGGCATCGAATGGGACAGCCCCGACAGCCTGGACGACTGCTCCATCACGACCTGGGACGCGGCGGACAACGTCGTCACCGGCGGCACCCCCGGCCAGACCGCCGAGATGGACGCGGGCGTCATCACCTTCACGAGCCCCAACTGGACGGTGGACCTGGAGCCCTGGGACCACGCCGGCCCCTCGCAGTACTACTTCGAGCTGAACCCCGTCTACGACGTGCACTTCGAGGAGTTCTACGCGGTCTCGGCCACCGGGGCCGACTTCCCGGCCTTCGACTCGGTCACCGACCTGCTCATCCCGGCCGCCCTGCACCTGACCTCGCCGGAGGCCTCGGACTACTTCGAGGTGCCCGAAGGCGACTTCGAGGTGACCTGGGACGGCGGCAGCCTCGACGAGATCTGGATCGAGTTCCACACCAGCGACGACCTCACCTTCGACAACGTGCAGATCAACTGCCGCGCGGACAACGACGGCGTCTTCGCCATCCCCGGCGACATGACGGCGCAGCTGCCCCCGGGCGAGCGCCTGACGCTCATCCTGCACCAGCCGCGCAGCGAGACCTTCGTGGTGGACGGCTACGAGCTGGGCGTCGGCAGCTCGGCCTCGGCGCAGTCGAATGGGGAGCGGCCCTAGAGTCCCAACCTGGTCAGGCCCCTAGACCGGGGAGTCGAGGGCTGGGGACAGATCGGCCGGGCCGGGATCCTCGGGCTGGGCCCACTCGGGGGTGGGCGAGAGCCCGATCCAGGCGGCCACCGTGAACGTCGCGTAGAGCGCCCCGATCATCGACGAGATCAAGCCCAGAATGAGCCGCCCCGCGGTCAGCACGACGGCGTACTCGGGGTAGTCCGGCGCGACCCCCGCGAGCACTTCGGCGGGCAGCGAGAAGGCCAGGATCGGGAGGTAGACGACGAGCGCTCCGACGAAGAGGTCGGCCCAGCTGCCCATGGACGTCGCGATCGCCTGCTCCCGCGCCGCCGACATCGAGCATCCCGTCCCCAGGTAGACGGCTCCCGCGTGGACCAACCGGACCCAGCGCACGACGCCGGGTACGAGGCAGGCGAGCGCGAAGATGCCGACCTCGAGCCCGATCCACAGCTGCAGCCCCAGGTAGCCCAGGAAGCGGCGGCGCGCGGTCCGAGCGGCGGCCGCGATGCTCGGCTCACCGACGTCGCTGGCGGCCTGGATCGCCAGGTCCACCACCATGACCATCCCGAACAAGACCAGAAGGGCCCCGAGGAACAAGCCGGCGAACATCGGCCCACCCGGCGGCATCAGGCTGACGATGGCCTGGGGCAGAGCGGAGAGGCCGAGGATGGCTGCCGACTTCAGGCCGATCCGCTGCAGCAGGGTCCAGGCCGTGGCCAGCAGCTCGGAGACCGTCGGCTTGCCGCGCGCCAGCTTCAGGCGCCCGTGGCAGGCCTCACACAGCTCCCGGCGCGCCACCGGCGCCAGGGGCGCGAATGCCCCGCATCGTTCGCAAGCCTGCTGCATGCCCTGCCTCCCCGGAGCGGAAGTCTACGGCAAGATGCCGCATGTCCACCGTCCGCCAGTCCTACGACGCCGTCGCCCAGGAGTACGCCCAGCGCCTCCAGGACGAGCTCGCCCGCAAGCCCTTCGACCGCTTGATGCTCCAGCACCTGGTCGAGCTCGTCGGCGACGGCGTGCTCTGCGACCTGGGCTGCGGGCCCGGCCAGGTCGCGCGCTTCCTCAAGGACGAGGGGGCGAGCGGGGTCTTCGGCGTCGATTTCTCGGAGCGGATGATCGAGCAGGCGCGGGCCGCCCACCCCGACATCCCCTTCCTGCAGGAGGACTTCCTGCACCTCTCGGCCGAGGACGCCTCCTGGGACGGCGTCGCCGCCTTCTACTCCATCGTCAACACGCCCACGCACAAGCTCGCCGGCATCTTCCTGGAGCTCGCGCGGGTGGTGAAGCCGGGGGGCTGGCTGACGCTGGCCTTTCACGCCGGCCACGAGACGAAGCACCTCGACACCTGGTGGGAGCAGCCGGTGGACATCGACTTCCACTACCACCACCGCGGGACCGTCGACCGGCTGCTGCGCGCCTCGGGTTGGCGGGTGCGGGACACGATGGAGCGCGCGCCCTACGCCGAGGACGTCGAGTACCCCAGCCGCCGCGGCTACATGCGGGCGGAGCGGGTGATCAGTCCGCCTGCGAAGCCGAAGGCCAGCGGCTGAGGGCCAGGCCGCCGCAGTCGTCGCACTGGGGCACGTCGGCCCGGTAGTCGGCGAAGCAGCGCGGGCAGTAGGCGCGCTGCTCGGGGTTCGGCGGGGGATCCGGAATCACCAGGCGATCGGGGTCGAGCTCGCTGGTGGCGGCGCGAATCGACGGGGCCACGAAGGCCAGGAAGTCGGCGCGGTCGGCCGCCAGCTCGGGCTTGTGGGGCTGCCAGGGCTCGATGGCGGGGTGCAGGACCTCGATCAGGGCGGCGCGGGCGACGGCATCGAGCGCCGGCCCCTTCAACAGCGCGAGGGCGCAGGCCAAGGCGTGGTGATCGGCGAGGGCGTCGCGGCTCAGGCGGTCGGGCGCGCGGATGGCTCCGAGCGGCGACAGCGCGAGCGCGATGACCTGCTGTCGGCGGTCCGAGGCGGCGTCGGGGTGGATGCGTCGGTGCGCGCGCCAGTAGAGGAGCACCACGGCGGAGTAGAGCGCGAGGCCGCCGATGAGGAAGAGCGGCCAGGCCTGGATCCAGCGGAAGTCCCGGAGCAGCAGCACGGTGATGAGCAGCAGCCAGCCAGCCCAGAGCGCCGACGCGACGCCGACCGGGGTGGCGGCCTTGCCCACCTCGTCCGCGCGACCCTTGGCGGCCTCGGCGTCGAGCGCTTCGGCGATCCACTTCGAGCGCTCACGGGCCGGGTTGCCCGCGCGCCGAAGCCTCGCCAGGGCTCGGGCGAGGGCGCGGGCGCGGGCCGGCGTCTCCCCGCGGAAGAAGAGGGCGCCTCCGACGCGGACCTCGTCGTGGCGGACGAGGATCTCCTGCTTGTCCCAGGGGGCGCGGCGCCAACCCCAGCCGGACGGCTTGCGGGCCCTCACGGCGTGCGGCGTCTCCGCGTAGGCCGCGAGCTCGCTGGCGCCCAGGCGCCACCCGTCGAGCACGAAGAGCAGGCCGCCGGGCAAGGGGGAGCGGAAGAACCAGCCGTCGGTGTGCAGCTTCCAGCCACCGAAGGCGCGCTGCTCCACCGCCACCTGCCCGGGGCGCAGGCGACCGAAGCACTCGGCCAGGTACACGACGCCGAGCGCGATGAAGAGGAGCAGGACCTCGTGCGGGACGGACTGGGTCAAAGGCCGCTAGTCCACCCGGTCGCCGCCGCCGAAGATCCGCTTGAGGAAGCCGCCCACGGCGACGAAGCCGAGCACGATGAACTTCCAGAAGCGCGCGAGCAGGCCGCTCTTGACCGCCGCTGCGCCGACCCCGCCCGCGACGAGCGCCGCGAGGCCGTACTTGGCCATCTGGTCGCCCTTCTTGAAGTCGCCGTAGCGGTGGCTGTCGTTGAAGCCGAAGCCGCTGAGCAGGGACTCGAAGGCGACGCGGTCGACGTCGAGGCTGGCCGGGTCGGTGAGCAGCACGGCGCTCATGACGCCGCGGCGGCCCAGCAGGCGCACGTTGTAGTTCACGGTGCTGCCCTGCTCGGAGGAGGCACGCGTGGCCCAGATGAGGTGGTTGGTCGCCGCGTCGTACTTCGGCGGGATGGCCCAGCCGTCGACCGTCAGCGGGGACGAGCCCATCTCCACCCGGAGCTTGTTGCCCTGCTTGGTGCCCTCGCGGATGGACTCGAGCAGCGCGTCGGCGTCGAGCTCCTCGTGGCCGCTGTCCTCGACGTAGCCCGACTCGTCCCACTCGAAGATGGCCGACCAGACCTGCTCCTCGGTGATGGGCTCGATGAGCGCCATCTCGTTGCCCTGGGTCGGGTTGCCCCAGAACTCGAGCATCGTGCGCGCGCCGTCGGCGCCGGTGTAGCGCAGGCCCTCGGTGACCTGGACCTTGGCCATGGAGCCGACCGCGCCGGGCGTGGGTCCATCGGTCCACTCGATCGACATGAGCCGCTTGAGCATCTCGGGGGCCATGCCCATCTGCTCGGCTGCGGCGACGATGTCCGCCTCGCTGGGCGGAGCGTGCTCCTGGGCGGCGCCTTCAGCGGGCGCGGCGGCCTCGGCGGGCGCGGCTCCGTCCTCGGCGAAGGCAGGGGTCGACAGGAGCAACGAGGCACAGAGCACGAAGACAAGACGGAACATGAAACCCTCCCCGGGTCCTGCGAATTCGACCGGAGCGGCCGGTCGCGAAGCGTACCAGGGAGAGTTGGGGCTGCGGAGGCGCCTGCGACGCCTGCGACGCCTGCGGCGCCTGCGGCGCCTGGGGTCAGGACAATGAGGGGGGGGGGGGAGGGCGCG
>JAJDAI010000769.1 GCA_029261955.1 Deltaproteobacteria bacterium
GAGCACGTCTCCTTCGTGTCCGCAGACAGCGACGGCACCTACGACGTGGGCGACATCTGCCTCGGCGTGCCCGAGGTGAAGATCACGCTGCTGTGGGGTCCGAACCCCAGCGACCTCGACGCTCACCTCAGCGTGCCGGGCACCACCCGAGAGCACCTGTACTACGGCAACAGCTCGGTCGGTGACGCCCAGCTGGACACCGACGACACCGACGGCGGCGGGCCCGAGGTCGTGACGATCTTCGACCTGCGGAACGGCGTCTACCGCTACTCCGTGCACCACTACGGCGGCGAGGGCGATCTGCTGAGCAGCGGGGCCTCGGCCCTGATGTACGTCAACGGCATCGGCATCTACAGCGCCGCGCCTCCTCCGGGCGAGAGCGTGAACGGCCCGAACGACGTCTGGCGGGTCTGGGATCTGACCGTGGAGAACGGCAAGGCGACCGCCGTCACGCCCATCCAGGACATCATCACGGCCGAAGGCTCGGACGACGCGAACGCCTTCGAGCCCTAGCCCCTGGCCGAATGCACGCTCCGGTGCCTGACACCGGGGCGTGCATCGCGGAGGCCCCGGCAGCGATCGGAGCCGGCGTCGATCTGCTAGACCCAGGGGGATGCGCCTGCTCCTGGTCCTGGGTCTGCTGCTGCTCTTGGCGCCCCCAGCGGTGGCGCAGGTGGCCCCGAACAGCGAGACGGCCGTCGAACGCCGCGCCGAGCGCCTGCGCCGACAGGCCGAGCGCAAGGCCCGCCCCCCGTCCCAGCGCCCCGTGCGCACGATCGTGATCCCGGGCGCCAGCTTCAACACGGACGACGGCCTCGGCGTGGGCTTCATCGCCAGCATCCGCCGGCTGCCCCCGGCCTACCTGCTGGATCTGGCCCGGCGCGAGGTCCAGGCGGCGGAGCGCGGCGAGGAGCTGTCCCTCGCCAGCTACGCCCTGGACTCGACCTCCGTCGACGGCGGCCGCCCCTGGCTGTGGGACATCACGGCCATCAACATCCTCTACTTCAAGCCCCGACCGAACGCCTGGGGCATCAACTGGCTGGTCTCTTGGTTCCCCGACCCCGACGGCAAGACCGAGGTGTCGCTGCTGCTGCACAGCATCGGCTGGAACTGGGCCTGGTACGCCGGGCTCGGCAACGGCACGGTCACGGACACGCGGCCCGCCCGCGAGGACGACGAGGTCGAGAACCGCTGGCACCGCTACGGCCTCTACGACGTGACGCTCGGGCTGCGGCTGGACCGGCAGATGAGCGGGCCGTTGAGCCTGACCACGGCCTTCCGGGTCGACTACGACTTCGTCCAGATCCGCGAGGACACGCTGCTGGCCCAGGAGAGCGCAGCGGGCTTGATCAACGCCCCCGAGCAGGCGTTTGGAGCCACGGTCGAGGGCGGCTTCCGCCTGGACACCAC
This sequence comes from Deltaproteobacteria bacterium, assembly GCA_029261955.1. Lineage (GTDB taxonomy): Bacteria > Myxococcota_A > UBA796 > UBA9615 > UBA9615 > CALCXL01. Next base: position 1,411 of record JAJDAI010000769.1, read on the forward strand.
GGACCAGCGCCACGACCCCACGAAGGGCGGCATCATCCGAGGAGGCGCCTGGCTGACCGCCTCGTCGGCGGGCATCTACGGCCGGGCCACCCTCGACGTGCGCGGCTACCTGGGGCTGGGTCCCAAAGCGCCGGTGGTGCTGGCGGGCAACCTCGTCGCGAACCTCCAGGCCGGGCAGACGCCCTTCTTCGAGCTGGGGGTGCTCGGCGACCCGGCTCCCAAGCCGCGCCTCGTCACGGGCAGCAACGCCCTGCGCAGTCGACGCCGCGGCCGCCTGCGAGGACCGCTCGCCCTCTTGCTGCTCAGCGAGGTGCGCTTCCGCCCGCCCGGCTTCGCCCTCGGCCGCTCCCGCGTGCGCCTCGCGCCCGGGGTCTTCGCCGACGCCGCCCGCGTGGACACCTGGCCGCTCGCGGGCGGCGGCCCGCCCCTGCACCCCGGCTTCGGGGGAGGCCTGCGCGCCATCCTCAACGAGCAGCTGGTCGTCTACATCGACGTGGGCGTGGGCCCGGACGCCGTGATCCGGCCCGACGGCAGCCCGGACACGGAGTGGGTGGTCGGGGGCTACGCGAGCCTGGGTCAGTACTTCTGAGCGCGGCTCAGAGCCGCTGGCCGCCGTCCACCTGGATGCACTGCCCCGTGATGTGGCGCGAGCGCGTCGAGCAGAGGAAGGCCACGAGGTCGGCCAAGTCGCCGGGGTCGGCGAGCCGGCCCAGGACCGTCTCCTCGCGGGCCGCCTGGAGGATCGCGCCGGGCAACTGAGCCGCCATCGCCGTCTCGACCATGCCCGGGGCCACGGCGTTCACGCAGACGCCGAAGCGCCCCAACTCGCGGGCGACGCTCTTGGTCAGCGCGATGATCCCGCCCTTGCTGGCCGCGTAGTTGGACTGGCCGAACTTGCCGCGCAGGCCGTTGATGGACGCGATGTTCACGATGCGCACGCCCGAGCAGTCGGCGCCCGCCCGCGAGCGCGAGCGCACCTGCTTGGCCAGGGCGCGGTTGCAGTAGAAGACGCCGGACAGGTTCACGTCGAGCACCGAGCTCCAGGCCTCGTCGTCCATCTTCCAGATCACCCCGTCCCGGGTGATGCCGGCGTTGCAGACGAGCAGCTCAACCCGCCCGAGCGACGCTTCGACCGCAGCGAACATGGCCTCGACCGCGGCGGGGTCCGAGACGTCGGACTCCCAAGCCTCGACGCCGCCTCCTTCGGCCACCAGCGCGGCGGCCTCCTCGGCGTCTCCGATGTGGGTGAAGGCCACGCGGCAGCCCTCTTCGACGAGGGAGCGCACGATGGCGGCCCCGATTCCCCGGCTGCCGCCGGTGACCAGCGCGACACGATCCCGCAGTGTGAAGTCCATGCAGAGAGGGTGAAGGTCGCCGGCCGGTCGCGACAGCCGCCTTGCGGGGTGTCCCGTGCGATGCCGGGCCCCCCCCGGCCGAGAGTTGGCCAGGACGCCCTACGGGGCCGGCGGCGCCTCACCCAGCGGCTCGATGAGCCCCTGGAGTCGCTCGCGGTAGTGGAACCACCGGTAGGTGAGCAGCGCGTCGGTGCCGTGGCAGGCCGAGCAGGCCTTCTCCCAACCCGGGCGCCGCAGGCTGTCGCCGGGCTTGATGGGATCGGGGCCGTGCGACAGGTGGCAGGACTCGCAGGTCAGATCGCCGTTCTGCGTCGGCTGGAGCTTCACCCCGCTCTCGTCGAAGAGCGGCAGGCTGCCCAGCGGGGGCGACCAGCGCGGGCCGTCGGGCAGGAACATCGGCGCGGGGTGCTCGTAGGACTCGACACGGGGCACGGAGGCCTCCCCCTCGACGTCCTCGGCGTGGCAGGCCAGGCAGCGGCGGCTGACGGGGTTCAGGCGGTGGCCGTCGTCGGGAGCATCGTGCAGCGCGAACGCCTCGTGCGGGGGGTGGCACTCGATGCAGGTCGCGGTGCCGTGGCCGCCGCGGGCGTGGTCCTCGGCCTGCTGGAGGTGGCAAGACTCGCAGAGCGTGTAGTCGGGGCGCACGACCTCGTGCCCGCCGTGGCAGGACGTGCAGCCCTCCAGCGGCGGATCCGAGGGGCCGAAGCCCCCTTCGGCGTCCACCAGGGCGTGGCCCAGGTGGCCCGGCTGCACATGGACCCGCTGGTTCTCGCTGCCCTCGTCGTGGCAGCGCAGGCAGTTGCTCGGATCGCCGGGCACGCGGGTGGCCTCGGCCTTCTGCCGCGCCGACTCGGTGTTGTGGCACTCGGTGCAGTCCGAGCTCCGGTGGCCCTTCGTGGTCTTGTCGCGGCTGGCGATGATCGCCTGCTCCTCGTGGCAGGCGAAGCAGCGCGCGGTCATGTTCGGCTCGGCGTGCATCGTGTGGCAGCTCGTGCAGACCAGCGTGTTGTTGGGACCCAGCACCCCGCCCAGGGCGCGCAGCGCGGCGGCTGGACGCCGCGGCACGAGCGTGTTCAGCGGGTGCGAACCCGCGTGGTTCTCGAGGTCCAGGCCCTTGTGGCAGGAGAGGCAAGCCGCCTCGCCGTGGTCGCGGCCGGCCAGCAGCCCAGCGTCGGCTGCGCCGTGGCTCACGTGGCAGTCCATGCACTCGACCAGGCGGAGCTTCGGGTTGCCGATCTTCGCAGCGGCATCGTCCGCGACCGGGCCGACGGGGTGTCGGGCAGAGGAGGCCGCGGGGACCAGCAGCATCGCCAGGCCCACGGCGCAGAGCGCGAGCGTGGTGCGGAGGGAGGTCATGGCGTGCCTCCTTCCGGCCCATGGCAGGCGACGCAGAGTTCGCTCGGGCGCGCCTTCGCGCGGAGCATCACCACACCGCGGTGTTGCTGCCCGGAGCCGCCGAGCGTGTGCGGGGAGTGGCAGGTGCGGCAGGCGATCTTCCCGCCCTGGAGCGGCATCTCCTTGGGGATGACCATGTCCGGGGGGATTTTCGCGGTCTCACGCGGGTGGGAGTAGCCGCTCCAGATGTGCGCTCGCGAGTCCTGCACGGCGCCGTCGTGGCAGGAGATGCACGCGGCCTCGGTGCCGGCCCAGGAGAGCCCGGCCTTCTTGCTCGGCACGCCCACCAGGGCCGTCGCCTTGCCCTCTTCGAGCGGGGGCACGAAGTCGAGGTGGCAGTAGTTGCAGTCCTGGCCTTCAGAGGCCGAGGTGGAGGGGCGCTTGTGGCTCACGGCCACCAGGGGCTTGCCACCCCCGGGCCCGACCTGGAAGCGGCTCACCTTCGCGCCGCCGGCCTCGACCACGTAGAGCTGATCGCCCACGACGTCGATGCCGATCGGCCCGTCCAGGTGCAGGACCGAGCCGTTCGCGTCACGGACCGCGTCCACCAGCGTGCCGTCGTCCTCGAAGACCTGGATCACGCCGAGCACCGAGTCGGCGACCCAGAGCAGCCCCGCTTCCACGTCGATGCCCGAGGGGCGGAAGACCTGACCCGGCGACGCGCCGAAGCCGACGATGGGTCGCGTCGAGCGGCCCTTGGCATCGAAGCGCTGCACGCGCCCGTTCAGGATGTCGGTCACGTAGATGCGCTGGTCGGCGTCCACGGCCACGGTCCGGGGGTGGTTCAGCTTGCCCCAGCCCGCGCCCCGGCCGCCCCAGGACTGCCAGCGCCCGGTCTTGACGTCCAGCACGAGGACGCGGTTGCCGTCGTTGTCCACCGTCCAGAGCCGCCCGCCGTCGGGCGTCACCTCGACGTCCGTGAGGTCCGCCGCGGCGT
>JAJDAI010000770.1 GCA_029261955.1 Deltaproteobacteria bacterium
CAGGCGCGATTCCGCATCCCCCGCTTCGACCACGGCGCCACGTCCTTCCCCCTCGAGGGGGTCCACCAGAACGAGACCTGCGCGTCCTGCCACGGTGAGGGCAAGGCCGCCGTCTACCGGCCCATCGAGCACGCCCGCTGCGAGAGCTGCCACACCGACGTGCACGAGGGCCAGTTCGCGCCCCGGGACTGCGACGCCTGCCACAGCACCCGCCCCGACGGCTTCAAGGAGAACGTCATCGACCACGACGCGACCTCCTTCCCGTTGCGCTTCGGCCACACCGACGTCGCCTGCATCGCCTGCCACGGCGAGGGTCCCACCGCCGTCTTCGCGAGCCTGCCGGCCGAGGACTGCGGCACCTGCCACGAGGACATCCACCAGAGCCGCTTCGAGCCCGACCTGTGCACCGACTGCCACACGGACGGCGCCTGGCCGGTGGACCCCTTCGACCACAGCCGCACGCGCTACGGCCTCGACGGGGCCCACGGCGACGTGCGCTGCACGGGCTGCCACGGCGAGGGCGAAGAGCGGAACCTGCTGCCCGAGTCGGAGTCCTGCCTGGACTGCCACGCCGAGGCCGACCCCCACCAGGGCCTGCTCGCGCCGGAGACCTGCACCGACTGCCACGTGACGGCGGACTGGAAGCAGCTGCTCTTCGACCACGGCACCACGAAGTTCGCGCTCGATGGCAAGCACACCGAGACCCCCTGCGCGTCCTGCCACGCCACGCCCGACTACAAGGACACGAGGGCGGAGTGCAGCTCCTGCCACGACAAGGACACCCCGCCCGACCACTACGAGGGCGAGTGCTCGGAGTGCCACGGCACGACGTCCTGGCCCGACGCGTCCCTGGGCTCGACCGGGCACGACGCCACCGGCTTCCCCCTGCGCGGGCTGCACACCCAGCTGCAGTGCCGTGACTGCCACGCCGAGCCCGAGCCCCTCGCCGCGCAAGGCGGGGCCTGCATCGACTGCCACGCCCAGGACGACCCTCACCGGAACCTGCTGGGCGACGCCTGTGAGGACTGCCACGGCGAGTCCGACTGGCTTCGAACGCGCTTCAGCCACGCCGTCACGGGCTACGTGCTGCGCGGCTCCCACCGCGTCGCGTCCTGCACCGACTGCCACGCCGCGGGCTTCGCGGGCACGCCCACCGACTGCATCCGCTGCCACCTGGAGGAGAAGCCAAACGACCGCCTGCACGGCGACGTGCTCATCACCGACTGCTCCCTCTGCCACCGCCCCGTGATGTGGGACGACGCCACCTTCAACCCATGAGGCCCGCCATGTACGCCCTCCTCCTGCTCCTCATGAGCTGCTCCCCCCCGGCCGAACCCGAGGGCTTCACCCACACCCCGCTGGTGGGCGCCCACGGAGAGGCCAGCTGCTCCGAGTGCCACGGCGAGTCGCTGGACGGCGACACCCCGGTCGCCTGTTCGGGCTGCCACGAAGGCGACGAGCCCGCCGATCACTACGCCGGCGAGTGCGGCGACTGCCACCAGATGGACGACTGGGCGACGGCGGTGGTCGACCACGACCCGCTCTTCCCGACCCCGCACCGCGGCGTGAGCGAGTGCTCGGCCTGCCACACCACCGGCGACAACAGCCAGTTCAGCTGCATCGACTGCCACGAGCACCGCCGCAGCGAGATGGACGACGAGCACCTGGGCGAGGTCGGCGGCTACCGCTGGGAGTCTCCGGCCTGCCTGGACTGCCATCCCCGTGGCCGCGAGGAGGATGACGACTGATGTTGCGACTCGTGCTCCTGCTGCTCCTCGCCACGCCCGCGCTCGCGGACGAGCCGCCCGCCCGCGTGCAGAACCGGGTCTCCCTCGGCGTGCTCGGCGTCTTCGCCCCGACCCCCGGGGTGGGGAACCTCGAGCTGCAGCTCTCCGATCGGCTGCGGGTGCGCTTCCGCGAGCTGAACGGCGTGAAGGCGGAGTTCCGCTTCGATGGGCGGGTCGGCTTCCGGCTGCTGCACGGCGGCGAGCTGGACCGCACGCGGATCACGGCCCTGGGGCTGCACCTGGAGCACGAGCGCTTCTCGCTGGATGCCGGACGCTTCCGCATCCAGGGGAGCTGGCGCCTCGCGGACGGCGTGCAGGGCATGGTCCGGCTGGGTCGGGGCTTCGAGCTGGGCGGCTGGGTGGGCGAGGTCCCGGACCCCTACACGACCGCGCCGGCCCCGCGCCTCGGCGGCGGGCCCCTGTTCCGCTTCGTGCATGCAAAGGGCCAGGCGAGCGTCGGCCTGGAGCTGGCGGGCACGAGCGCAGGCCTCGATCGCTTCGCCCTGCTGCTTGCCGGCCGCGTCGAGCCGGTCAAGCGGGTGGAGATCGCCGTCCGGGCGGACCTGCAGCGCACCGCGGAGATCCCCCTCGTGCCCGCGGACCTCTCCCTCTCCGGCACCTTCGACCCCCGGGACGACCTGCGCCTGCACGCCGGCTACTCCGCCTGGTCGGGCCTGGCCTACCTCCAGGGCCTCGACCGCGACCCGGGCCTGTCCCGCCTCGCGCGCCGCTTCAACAACTTCTCGATCGCGGACCACACCACCGCCAACGACGCCGTCGACTCGACGCTCTACCACCAGGCTGGAGGCGGCCTGCGGTGGACTCCGAAGGGCGACAACGCGACCGCGGTCCTGGGCTTCGACGGCCGCTACCGGCACCACGAGCTCGTCACCCGCCGCCACGCGCGGGCCCGGTTGACGGCTGGCGTCCGCGGCCTGCTCGGAGATCGCCTGTCCCTGATCACCGACAACAGCGCGGTCTACTGGCGCCAGCGCTGGCGCTGGGAGGGCGGCCTCACGGCCCGCATCGAGCCCGATCCCAAGCGGGTGCTCAGCATCGACGCCAGCGCGCGGGTCTCCGTGTCCACCGTCACCGACCAGCCCCGACCGACGCTCTACGCCGACCTCTTCGCCGACCTCGTCCTGCCGCACCGCGTCCTGCTGTCGGTGGGCTACCGCTTCACGAACGAGCTCGACGCCGACGTGTGGAACGCCGCGCACGTCGCCCTGGTTCGAGCGACATGGACCTTCAGGGCCCCCCGGAGTCGAAAGTGAGCGTCGTCGGAAGCCTGATCGGTCGCCTGTTCTCCACCGTGCTGGGCGGCCTCTTCACCGGTGGCATCCTCGTGGCCCTGGTGGGTTCGCTGTACGTCGGCCGCGACTACTACCGCGTGCCCCGTGACCTGCGCCCCGAGCACGAGCTGCACAACCTGCTGGGGGCTGGCGGCTCCCTGGGCGTCGCCCTCGGCCTGCTGGGCACCGCGCTGATGGTCGCGATGCTGCTCTACACGCTGCGCAAGGCCCTGCCGCGCGTGCGCATCCTGGGGCCGACCTCCGGCTGGCTGCAGTTCCACATCGTCTGCGGCATCGGGGGGCCGCTCGCCATCGTGCTGCACGCGGGCCTCGTCTGGCCGCGCGGGCTGGTGGCTGTCGCCTTCTGGTGCATGGTCGCCGTGGCGCTCTCCGGGGCCTTCGGTCGCTACGTCTACGCCCTGGTGCCCCGGGCCACCGGCGGCCGCGCGCTGCAGTGGGACGACGCCCTGGAGCGCCTGGCCGACCTGCGGGCGGAGATCGTCGCCGAGACGGCGGACGTCGACCCCGCGGCGCTGGGCCGGGCCGTGGAGTCCGTGCAGGACTTCGACCACGACGTGCGCGGCGTGAGCGATCTGCTGTCCCTCCAGCGGGACCTGCGCCGCCGCCGTCGCACCGTGGACGCCCACCTCGCCGACGCCGGCCTCGACGGCACCCTGCGAGGCCGCACCCGCGCCGCCCTGCTCGAGCAGCTCAAGCTCAAGCGCGGCCTGGAGGCCTCCCGCGTGGCCGGCCGCCTGCTGCGCTACTGGCACCTGGTCCACCGCCCGCTCGCCGGCGCGATGTACGTCATCGTCGCCTTCCATGTGGCCACCGCCGTGCTCTTCGGCGGCAGCCTGTCCCAGCTCAGCAGCCTGTGGGAGTGAAGCAATGACGCCCTACCTCATCGCCATCGCCGTCATCGCCGTGGTCTTCGTGCTGCCGGCCTGGATCGGCTTCCTTCGCGAGGAGCGCGAGGCCCGCGGGGAACTGGAGCGCGCCGAAGCTGCCGGCCGACGCGAGCCCGTCAGCATCCGCCCTGCCGTCGACACCAGCCGCTGCATGGGCTCCGGTGCCTGCGTCACCGCCTGCCCCGAGCACCGCGTGCTCCAGGTGCTCGACGGCCAGGCCACGCTGGTCAACGCGTCCAGCTGCGTCGGCCACGGTGCCTGCGTGCGCGCCTGCCCCACCCGCGCCCTCGATCTCGTCTTCGGCAGCGAGCGCCGCGGCGTCGACCTGCCCGAGCTCGGCACCGACTTCCAGAGCAACGTGCCGGGCCTGTACGTCGTCGGCGAGCTCGGCGGCATGGGCCTCATCGCCAACGCGGTGCAGCAGGGCGTGCAGGCGGCCGGCCAGCTGATGAAGCGTGAGTGGACCGTGCCCGAGGGCGGCGTGGACCTCGTCGTCGTGGGCGCCGGCCCCTCGGGCATCGCCTGCGCCCTGGAGGCCCGGTCGAAGGGGCTGAGAGTCGAGTTGCTCGAGCAGGGCACCTTCGGCGGCGCCATTCGCCACTACCCCCGCGCGAAGATCGTCATGTCCCGCGGCTTCCAGCTGCCCGGCCAGAAGCGCGTCGGCGGCGGCTCGCTGAGCAAGGAGCGCCTCATCGAGATCCTGAGCGCGGCCATCGCGGACGCCGGGCTGAAGGTCGCCGAAGGCGAGCGCGTCGAGGCCGTGGCCCGCCAGGACGACGGCAGCTTCGAGGTCCGCACCACGAAGCGCACGCTCGGCGCCGGCCGCGTGGTGCTGGCCGTGGGGCGACGGGGCACGCCGCGCCGCCTGGAGGTCGCGGGCGAGGAGTCACAGAAGGTCGCCTACCGCCTGCTCGAGCCGGAGCGCTACGAGCACCGCCACGTGCTGGTGGTCGGGGGAGGGGACTCGGCGGTCGAGGCGGCGCTGGCCCTCAGCGAGCAGCGCGGCTGCCGCGTCACGCTCAGCTACCGCAAGGCGCAGATCACCCGGCCGAAGCAGGCCAACGTCGATCGGCTCGACGCCGCCGTGGCCGCCGGGCGCGTCCAGCTGGAGCTCCAGAGCACCGTCCTGGAGATCGCCGCCGACCGCGTGCGCCTCAACACCGAGGCCGGCGAGCGCGTCGTGCCCAACGACCACGTCCTCGTGCTCGCGGGCGGGGTCCTGCCCATGGCCTTCCTCCACGCGACCGGGATCCGGCTCAAGCGGCACTTCGGCCGGCGGGTCGAAGACGTGGCGTGAAGCCCCTTCGCGCCTCGGATCAGCGCACCTGCTGCACCGATTCGACCATCTGATCGTCAAAATCTGCACGCAGCTTCAGCAGCGGATTGAAGCTGCTTCGACGTAGCTGCCAGTTGACGATCCCCGAGGGCTTGTGCACCCCGCCATCGACGCGCAGGCCGTCCATCACGATGTCGGTGACGTCCCCATACCGAACCCCGGCAGGCTTCTCGTCAGGCGTTTCAATCGGATCCCCGGCCAGGGCCGGGGCAGCGCAGAGCAGCAGGGACAGGATCAACAGCCTCATGGGGACCTCCTCGGTGGGCGCCCTCCAAGACTGGCTCCGAAGGCCGAGGATCGCTGTACCGGCTGCGTATCGATGCTGTTTCCGCCATGTAACGGTTTGCGCGCCGCTGATAGGGTTGCGGCGGGGACCGGATCCATGAGGTCCCGTGGAGGAGAGACCATGGCTGGAGATAAGAAGTACTTCGTGTTGCAGGAGAACGGTGAGGACTCGGCAACGGTGTTCGCATCGAAGCAGGCCCGGGGGGCCGCCCTGAAGGCTGCCTCGCGCGGTCACACCTCGATTCGCCTGCGCGAGCGCGGCACCAGCCGCGTGCACGTCTTCGATGGCTGGCGTGAGCAGAAGCCCGCCCCGAAGAACGGCCCGAGCTGGCTCGGTGACACCGTCTGGCGTGCGAACGTCAAGAAGCAGGGCATCGACAAGAGCTGAGCCCGACGCAAGTCGAGCGTTCTGAAGCGCGACCGTTGATCCTTCCACCCAGCGACCCGAGATTCAGGGTCGCTGACGTGGTAGGACACGGTCGCGCTCAACTTGGGAACGGACGCTAGGACCATGACTGAACGAATCATCCCGCTCCACATCTGGGGCACGGTTGTCTCCGGCGAGAACCTCGGCTGCATGGTTCGTGTCGACGATGATCGAGGTGCCTCGGGTGGCTTCCAGGTCTACATGGGCCCCGCTGGCTCCAACGGCCGCATGGAAGAGGTCTTCGACTTCTGGCTCGCGTCCCCCGACGACGTGCGGAGCATGTTCGAGGAGGAGGAGCTCGCCGTGGCGTGGCCGGACAAGTCCGGCATGGAGTGGCTGCCCGCCAACGGCACCGCCTGAGCCTCTGTGCTGCCCGTCGTCCTGGCTGTGCTCGGCGGCGTGCCCGCCGTGCTGCCGCAAGCCGCGGCGCTCCGCACGACAGACGACCTGCTGCTCTGCTCCGGTGCCCTCGTGGCCGAGGATGCGGTGCTCACCTCGGCCCACTGCATCGACGCCGACTGGCCCGTTCTGGGGCTGGAGCTCGACGGCGTGCCTGTCGACGTCCTCGGCACGCGCGCGCACCCGCAGTGGTCCTCGGAGCGGCCCGGCGAGCACGACCTCGCCCTGGTCTACCTGAGCGAGCCCTCGGCGCTGGAGCCGCTGCTGCTCGCCGAGATGGAGCCGCGCTTCGGTGACGCGGTGCTCACCTACGGCTTCGGCCAGGTGGACGCCGGCGTGGAGCCGGGGCTGCGCTCCGTCGAGGGCGAGGTGTCCAACGTCTTTCCCTGGTTCGTCGCCGTCGAGGGCTTCGACGGGCGCCCCTGCCACGGGGACTCCGGTGGCCCGGCGCTCTCGGGCGAGCTCATCGTCGCGGTGACCTCGTTCACCCCGGACTGCGAGGGGCAGAGCACGGGCGCGGCGCGGGTCGACGTGGAGTCGGGCTGGATCGCCGAGGCCGCGGACGCGGGCCCCTTCATCGAGCGGGAACCGGAGCCCGAACCCGAGCCTGGGTCCGGGGGCTGCCCGAGCGGGAACGCGGCGCTGCTCTTGCCCTTGCTGGGCCTGGCTCAGCGCAGGACGTCTTCGAGCGCGGGTCGATACCAGTAGGCCCGGATCACGCCGGAGGCGCCGGGCGTGCGCTCGTTGCCGCGCACGATGGAGCCGTCCGAGGTCAGGACCGACTTGCGGTCCGGGGCCCAGCTGTTCGCGATCCAGGCGGGCATGCCGCTGGTGTCGGCCGCCAGGTCCACGGCCACGCCGCGGTCCGGGTCGACCAGGGCCAGGGGCCCCCGCAAGCTGCCGTCGCCGCACTTCGACAGGCCGTGGTGCACGACCAGCCGGCCGTCGTCGTACCAGCGGGTCGCGAACTCCTCGCCCGTCGCGCAGTTCGCGGGGGTCTCCCAGGTCTTGCGGTGGCGGTGCGCCTGGCTCAGCTGGACCCGGCGGCCGGTCGCCTGCTCCACCAGGAACAACTCCAGCGTGTCCGCGACGCGGTCGGTGACGAGCGAGGTGCCCTGGGGCGCGGTGCCTTCGGCCGGCGCGGAGCTGAGCGCGGGCAGGGGGTCGGGGGGCTCTGCGAGCGCGGTCTCGCCGTGCTGGAGGATGGCGACGCGGCACTCGGTCGTCGGCGGGCCGGTCGCGGCGCCGGGGTGGGAGTCGGCGTCACCCTCTTCGCTGCGGCCGGCGACGATCGCGGCCCCGAGCGAGCAACCAGCGCCCACGTCGACCAGCACATCCCGGCCCGCGGCGCGCACGTTGGTGACGGGCTCGCCCGCCAGGATGACCTCGAGGCCACCGACGTCGAGGTCCACGCGCACCAGGCCCACGGGCTCGGTCGGACCCTGGACGCCACCCTCGGGGGTCCAGTCGCTCCACACGTAGAGGTGCCGCCCCACCATCAGGTGGTTGCTGGCGCTCACGGCCACGCTGGCCAGGGCCACGGGCTTCGCGCCCGGCTCGTCCAGGCGGGCGACCTTGCCTTGCTGCAGCAGGATCGCCCGGCTGCGGCCGGCGAACTCGCCGTAGTCCCCGCCCACCTCGAAGGGGAGGATGACGGGGTCGATGCCGTCGGTGCTCAGCTGGAGCGCGTAGCCGTCGTGGCCTTCGCCCGCGCGCTTGAGCGGGAAGGGCAGCGTCAGCGACCAGGTGCCGTCCCCCGACTCGCCGGCCAGGGACGCGACGATGGCGTCGACGGCGGCGGGATCAGCCCCGCGGGCCCAGGCTCCGAGCACCTCGGTGAGCGGCTTGGGGCCATCGGCCTTGGACCAGGCGGTGAGCGTGACCTTCGCCTCGACGCCCGGCGGGTTGGTCCAGTCGGCCGAGAGCGCCTGGCCCGCCTCGAGCGCGTCGCAGCCTCGTCGGCTGCCGCAGGGGAGCGTGATGCGGGCCGAGAGCTGGAGCAGGGCCCGGCCCAGCCCCGGCGCGTCGTTGGCGGCGGGGAAGGCCTCCAGGAAGACCGCGATGGGTTCGGTCTGGCCGGTGCGTCGGGCCTCCTGGAGGACCTCCTTCGCGGCGGCTTCCCGGCCTTCGGCGACCCAGGCCAGCCCCAGCGCGTCCTGGTAGGCGGCCAGGAAGCGCACCAGGTCCGCGGAGCGCTGCACCGTGACGAAGAACTCGCGGGCGAGCGTGCCGGCGGCCGCGAGCTCCTTGTGTTGCTTGGGGCAGGCCTCGACGAAGGCCTCGACGTCCGGCTCCAGGCCCAGGAGCACGTCCAGGTCGCCGCTCTGCGCCAGCGCGTGGGCCAGGCCCTCGCCGGTGCGGCAGACGCCCTCGCGCACGGCCTTCGTCTCCGCCGCGCAGAGGCCCTCGTGCTCGCTGGCGGCGCCCAGCACCCGGGCGGGGCGCAGGCCGGCGTCGAGGTAGACAGCGTCGTCCGCCGCGCGGCCCAGGCCCGCGCAGGTCCACGAGTCGAGCTGCGGCGTGCGGTCCGCGGAGGCGAGCGGCAGAGGCGAATCCAGCACGGGCTTGTCGGCGGTGTCGAAGGGGACGGGTGTCTTGCCCGACCAGGCCCGGAGGTGCAGCGCCCAGTCCGTGGGGGTGTCCTCCGCCAGGATCCAGATGCCCGCGACTGCAGCCGGGAGGATCCAGCGGCCGGGCGCCTCGGGATCCGCCGCGAGGTCGTGCCAGGACTCCGCGAGCCGCGCCTGCAGGCGGTAGGCCTCGCCGCCTTCGGTCCCGCCCCGCAGGTTCACCTTGCGTTGCTTGCCGGACACGTCCACCGCGCCCTTGAAGAAGAGCTTGCGCAGCGGCGTCTCGGCCGCGAGCGGCTGCCACTCGGAGCAGTCGACGACGGTTTCGGTCTTGGCGACCGCGGCTGTGCAGCGGTCGCGGATCTGCACCGTCAGGGCCAGGCCGCCGGCCTCGACCGCCTGGCTGGCCACCTGGAGTCGCACCGACTCGGGGCTCAGCTTCGGCGGCGCAGCGTCGGCCCGCAGGGGCGTCAGCAGCAAGCCGGCCGCCAGGGCACACGTGGTGATTCGCGACATCAAGAGTCCAACCCCTCCAGGCCCAGGCCCAGGCCCAGGATCCTCGCCTGCCTTCGAAGAGCAAGTCGGGTGGCCTCCTGCGCCGCCTCGCCGTGCCCTTCCTCGTGGTGCCGACTGAGGACGCGCAGCCTCTGCGTCCGTCGATTTGCCTTCAAATCCACCCGCGCGACCAGGTGCTCCCCGGCCAGGACCGGCAGACAGTAGTACCCCCAACGACGTTTTGCTGCCGGTTTGAAGATCTCCAGCAGCTGTTCGAAGCCGAAGAGTCGCTGAACCCTCGCCCGGTCCCAGAGCAGCGGGTCGAACGGCGAGAGCAGCACGCCGCGGTCGGAGCGTGGACGAAGACGCCGAAGGTCGTCGACGCGCTCCAGATCCTGCGGTCGAATCCAGCCGCGCGTGCGCGAGGAGCCGTGCACCAGCGAGCAGGGCAGGGCCTTCCCCTCCTCCTGGAGCCGCGCCAGCGCCGCCTTGACCTGGGGACCGCAGCGGCGCAGGCGCCAGGTGCTGCGCAGGGTGGATTCCGTGGCCCAGCCGTGCCCCGCCAGCGCGCGTTCGAGCAGCAGGGGCAGCGCGTCGGCCATGGGCAGCGGCGCTTCGCGCAGCGCCGCGGGGATCACCCGCTCGGTGAGGTCGAAGGTCCGCTGGAAGCCCGAGCGCTCTCCGATGGCCAGCTCCCCCGAGGACCACAGCGCCGCGGCGACCTTCTTGGACAGCTTCCACTTCCACCAGCCCTGGCCGCCCTCGCCCTCCAGGTCCACCGAGCGCAGGGCGCCCTCGTCGGCGATGCGCCGCATCAGGGCGTCGGCCAGCTCCTTGTTGGCGCCGAGCACGTCCTTCCACCAGGGGTGCAGCCGGAAGGCGGCGCGGCGAAAGGCGAAGGCCGGGTAGAGGTCCAGCGGCATCCAGCAGGCCTCGTGGCCCCAGTACTCGAAGAGCGGCGAGCCGGGCTGGAGCAGCTGCTCGGGAAGCGTCGGATTCAGGCCCTCCAGCCGCGACAGCAGGACCAGCGCGTGGCTGCGCGCGCCCGACACCGAGACCGTGTCCAACTGCAGGTAGCCGAAGTGATCGACCAGCTTCAGGGCGGCGCCGCGACCCCGGCCAGCGCGCCGCGGCAGGCCGGTCCACTCCGGCTTCAGCAGCCCCGCGCGCAGCAGGGCGAGGCGCCGGGCGCCGCGTCGGTCGAGGGTGTGCACGTCAGGAAGGACCGGGTCGGCGCGACATCCGGGGAAGCTACCAGAGCGGCGGCCGGGGATCGGCTCCGCTTCCCGATGCCCCAACGCGCCGAGGCGGCCGCCGGTAGAATCCGCGGCTCAAACCTGGAGCCCGCCCCATGTTCGCGAGACTTCGACTGCTGTTCCTCGGCCTGCTCGTCGCCCTTCCCCTGACTGCCTGCCCCTCCGACGACGACGACGACGCCTCGGCGGACGACGACGACGCGACGGCGGACGACGACGACGCGACGGCGGACGACGACGACGCGACGGTTGATGACGACGACGCGACCGCCGATGACGACGACGCGACGGCCGACGACGACGACGCGGTGGACGACGACGACGCCACCGCGGACGACGACGACGCGGCGGACGACGACGACTCGGTCTCCGGCGAGACCGCCTTCTTCGGCGACATCGTGATCACGGAGTTCATCAAGAACCCGAGCACCGACGACGAGCTCGAGGAGTGGGTGGAGCTCTGGAACGCCACGGCCGCCCCCATCGATCTGAACGGCTGGACGATCTACGACCTCGACACGGACAGCCACACCATCGCCGCCTCGGTGGTGGTGCCGGCCTTCGGCTACGTCGTGCTCGGCGAGTCCGACGACCCGGTCGAGAACGAGGGCGCCGGCGTGGACTACGCCTACGGCAACTCCGGCCTGACCCTCGCCAACACGATCGACGAGATCTACCTGGCGGACGCCGCGGGCACGGTCATCGACTCGGTCGAGTACAACAACACCGACTTCCCGAACCCCAACGGCTTCAGCCTCAGCCTGGACCCCGACTCGGTCGACGCCACCGCCAACGACGACGGCGCCAACTGGTGCCAGGCCATCTCGGGGCCCTACGGCACCTCGGCCAGCTTCGGCACGCCCGGCGAGGACAACGACGACTGCGACGGCGGCGGCGACGACGACGACTCGGCCGCAACGGATGACGACGACAGCGCGGACGACGACGACTCGGCCGCAACGGACGACGACGACAGCGCGGACGACGACGACGCCACGGCGGACGATGACGACAGCGCCGCCGATGACGACGACCTGGCGGACGACGACGACAGCGCCGTGTCCGACGACGACGACGTCACCGCGGACGACGACGACAGCGCCGTGTCCGACGACGACGACGCGACCGCGGACGACGACGACGCCACCGCAGACGACGACGACGCCACCGCCGAGGTGGAGTTCGTCCAAGCCAGCGTCGCCACCCCCGCCTCCGGCGACGGCTGGACCGTGGACGTCTTCGGCACCGCCGGCGAGTTCGGGGACGGCGACCCCACCACCAACGGCGCCGCCCCCTCGGGCGGCATCACCAGCCCCGCCTGGGGCTTCTGGTCGAACCCCAGCGGCCGCATCGACGCGAGCCACGGCTTCAGCGGCGGCGCGCTCGGCGACGGCGAGGGCGCCTGGATCAGCATCGACAACGGCTTCGTCCAGGCCAGCGGCCAGGTCGGCGTCGAGTGGCGCCAGGGCGCGACGGTCGGCTTCTCGCTCTTCTTCTCGGGCGGAGACACCCACTACTCGACCTTCGACGCGGCGGGCGTCCAGACCAGCTCGGTGGCCTTCACCGACGGGGGCCTCACCATCCGCTTTGACCAGACTGGCGCCGGAACCTGGTCTGCAGGATCGACGGCCGGCCCCCTCGGGTCGGGCACCCTGGGCAACGGCGTGACCTACATCGACAACATCAACGTCTTCTCGCTCGATGCCGGCAGCGGCTCGTCCTTCGACCTCTTCGTGAACAACCTCCAGGTGAACCGATGAACCGACTTCTGCTGGCCCTCCTCCTCCTTCCGGGCCTCGCCTTCGCGGGCGATCGAAAGGTCGTCTCCGAGCGCGCGGGCTGCTCGGTGTCGGTCGGTGACCGCGAGGGCGCCACCGACAAGATCATCGCCGACTGCGCCTGGCCTCTGCCTCACGCGAAGGTCATCGCGGCCGTGAAGAGCCCCGAGAAGCACGACTTCTTGAGCTCGGTGGAAGAGAGCACGAAGCTGGCCGACGGCCGCATCCACCAGGTGCACCACGCCTCGGGCATCAGCAACCGGCAGGTCACCCTCAGCTTCACGGACGAGGACCTGAGCGACGGCGGCTTCAAGACCTCGTGGAC
>JAJDAI010000078.1 GCA_029261955.1 Deltaproteobacteria bacterium
GACGCGCTGCTCGCGGCCGGTGTCACGACGCTCCAGCTCCGCATGAAGGGCGCCACCGAAGTCGATCTGCGCGCCACGGCGGAGCGCCTGCTCCCCCGCATCCAGGCTGCGGGCGCCACCCTGCTGCTCAACGACCACGTCGCGCTGGCCGCCAGCCTGCCCGGCGTGGGGGCCCACATCGGCCAGGACGACCTGGCGCCCAGCGAGGCCCGCGCCCTGCTCGGTCCCGACCGCCTGCTCGGCTGGTCGACTCACGACCTCGATCAGCTGGCCACGGCCTCGGCCCTGCCCGTGGACTATGTGGGCTTCGGTCCCGTCTTCTCGGCCGCCACGAAGCACCTCGCAGACGACGACGCCCGCGACCCCATGAAGGCCCGTGGAATCAAGGGCTTGAAGGCCGCGGTCGCCGTCTGTACTTTGCCGCTCGTCGCGATCGGGGGCATCGACCTGGGCAACCTGGAGCAGGTCCTCTCGACGGGAGTCGGCAGCGTCGCGGTCTTGTCTGCGGTGTCCACGGCCCCCGATCCACTCGCGGTCGCCCGCTCGGTCCAGCGGGCATTTGAAAGCCGGGCTCACTGATGCGACTGCTCCTCCTCCTCATCGCGACCGTGGCCATCACCGGCTGCCCGGACCCCGACGACGACTTCTGGCGCGACCCGAGCGAGCCGACGCCCGCCCCGACCCCCGAGCCCGATCCCGACGCCCGCATCGCGGAGCTGGAGTTCGACCGGGTCCGCGACGCGAACGGCGACGTCGACACCCGCGTGCGCGCGTCCTTCCACGAGCCGATCAACCAGCTGCTGCGCCCCTCGGTGCCTTCGGGCCTGGACGACTGCGAAGCCGGCGAGGCCGCGAACAGCGACTACGACCTGCCCGCCAGCACCCTGGACGTCGGCGAGCTGATCCTGATGACCGAGGACGGCGAGGAGCCGCTGACCTTCGACGGTGCGCACTGGACGGGCTACCTGCCGAACTCGGCCTGGATCCCCAACGAGGAGATCGGCTTCCGGGTGACCGGCGGCGAGGACCTCGCCGGCCAGATCTGGGCCGACCAGCTCGGCACGCCCGCGCGCTTGGACCTGGACCTCGCCGAGGCCACGGACGACGGACTGCAGCTCGAGTGGACCGGGGCCAACAGCGACGGGCACGTCGAGCTGCTCCTCGCGATCGCCTTTGGCGAGCAGCTGAACTGGGTCGCCTGCAAGCTCTTCGACGACGGCGAGGAGCTCATCGCCTGGGAAGACCTCGCGGGCGTCGGCCCCGGCGAGGCTCGGCTGGAGCTGCGCCGCGAGACCAGCACCGTCTTCCCGGTCGGCGAAGGCGAGGGCAACGCGACGGGCGCGAGCCGCGTCATCCGCCCCTTCGACCTCCCCGTGGTCACCGGCGACGACGACGACAGCGCAGGTCAGTAATTGGCAGGAGTCGACACACGACGGCTGCTGGCGGTCGCGTCCCGTTCGGGGGCGATGTGGTTCGACACGTCGAGCGGCCTCGGCAGCCCGACCCCCTGGAGCTTCCTGTCCTGCGAGCCCGCGGTCTGGGTGACGGGCTGCGGCGACGAGCTGGTGCTGACCCCCGGGCCGACCGGCGACCGCGGCTGGCTCCGCCGCTTGAGCGAAGCGGACCCGGGTCGAGGCCTCGCCTACGACCGCCTCGCCGCCATCGGGCGTGCCTTGCGGCGCGCGCCCAGCCCCTCGGGCTCCCCCCGCTTCCGGGGCGGCTTCGCCGGCTGCTTCAGCTACGACCTCGGCCGCCGCTTCGAGCGCGTGCCCACCCACCTGCCGCCGGAGCTGCCCTGGGACTTCCAGCTGGGCTTCTACGACGAGGTGCTCGCCGTCCAGCCCGACCGGCACGTGCTGCATAACCAGCTCAGGGGGGGGCGCCGCCTGCCCGACCTGCTCGTCCGCGGGCGGAACCCCGGCTTCTCGCCCTACCTCGCGGCCGGCGTCGACTCGCTGCCCCGGGCCGAGATGGACGAGCCGACGCACCGCGCCGGCGTCGAGCGCATCCGCGACCTCATCCGCCAGGGCAGCATCTACCAGGCGAACCTGACCTTCCGCTTCCGCGCCCCCTACAGCGACCCGCGCGCCGCGCTCGGCAGCTTCCTGCGTCTGCGGATGAACAACCCCTCGCCCTACGGCGCCTACCTCGATCTGCCTGACGTCTCCCTCGTCTCCGCCAGCCCCGAGTCCTTCCTGGACCTTCGGCCGGACGGCCTGGTGACCTCGCGGCCCATCAAGGGCACCACCGCGCGCTTCGAGGACCCGCACGAGGACGAGCTGTCCCGCCAGGAGCTGCTCGCTTCCGCGAAGGATCGCGCCGAGCTGGCGATGATCGTGGACCTGGTCCGCAACGACATCGGCCGCGTCTGCAGCCCGGGCACCGTCGACCGCAACCCGCGCTTGCGGCTCGAAGGACACCCCGCGGTCTGGCACCTGGTGGGGGACGTCCAGGGGCGGCTGCGCCCGGAGTGCGACGCCTTCGACCTGCTGCGCGCGTCCTTCCCCCCCGGCTCCTGCATCGGCGCGCCGAAGATCCGCGTGATGGCCGAACTCGAATCGATCGAAGCCAGCCGTCGAGGTCCCTACACGGGCGCGATCGGGTGGATCGGTGTGGACGGCAGCGCCTCGTTTTCGGTCGCGATCCGGACCATCGCGTTTCGCGGAGGTGAAGCCAGCTACGGCGTCGGTGGCGGGATCGTCTACGACTCGGTGGCCGAGTCCGAGTGGCGCGAAGCCCTGCTCAAGGGGGAGGCCTTGGGCCGCGCCCTGGCTGCGCCCGCGCCG
>JAJDAI010000771.1 GCA_029261955.1 Deltaproteobacteria bacterium
ACACCGCCGGCTTCTTCCTGCCCGAGTCCGGCCGCTTGCCCTGGCAGCTCCAGCTCATCAAGCACCTGCCCTTCGCGCTGCCCGTGCGCGGCTTCAACGCCTTCTGCCGCGGTGCGGTGATGACGTGTTCGACCCGGCCCGGACGCATGACGGCGCCCATCAAGGCCGGCTACCTCGCGCCCTACGACTCCTGGGCCCACCGGATCGCCGTGCACCGCTTCGTGGAGGACATTCCGCTCGAGGCCGGCCACCCCGCCTTCGACACCGTCGACCGGGTCAGCTCGAACCTGGAGCGCTGGCGGGACATCCCCGTGCAGGTCTTCTGGGGCATGAAGGACTTCGTCTTCGATCGCCACTTCCTGGACGAGTGGCGCCGCCGCCTGCCCGACGCCGAGTTCCACACCTGGGACGACTGCGGGCACTACGTGCTCGAGGACGCGCACGAGGAGATCCTCCCCCTCATGGGCACCTTCTTCTCGAAGCACCCCATCGCGAAGCAGGCCCCATGAGCACGGCCCTGCAGACGGCGCCGCAGACCTCGGTCAACATCGCCAGCCACCTGCCGGCCATGGCCGCGACGCAGCCCCACAAGCGCGCGGTCGTCGTGCCCAGCGGGCGGGACAAGCAGGGCAACGTCACCTGGGCCCACCTGACCTTCCGGCAGCTCGATCAGAGCTCCGACCGCATCGCGCACGGCCTCGAGTCGGTGGGCATCAGGCGCGGCGTGCGCACCGTGCTGATGGTGAAGCCCTCGCTGGAGTTCTTCGCCCTCGTCTTCGCCCTCTACAAGGTGGGCGCGATCATCGTGATGATCGACCCGGGCATCGGCAGCAAGGCGCTCAAGACCTGCCTGAAGGAGGTCCAGCCCGAGGCCTTCGTGGGCGTGCCCGCGGCGCACGTGGCCCGGCTGATCTTCCGCAGCTCGCTGCGCTCGGTGAAGATCAACGTGACCGTGGGCCCGCGCCTCTTCTGGGGTGGACACCGCCTCCGGGATCTCAAGGAAGCGGCGCCTGAGACGCCCTACCTCATGGCGGACACCGAGCCCGACGAGGTCGCCGCGGTGCTCTTCACCTCCGGCTCGACCGGCATCCCCAAGGGCGCGGTCTACACCCACGGCATGTTCGACGCGCAGGTCCGCTTCCTGAAGCAGATGTACGCGTTTGGGCCCGACGAGATCGACCTGCCGACCTTCCCGCTCTTCGCGCTCTTCGATCCGGCGCTCGGCATGACCGCGGTCATCCCCGACATGGACGCGCGCAAGCCCGGCAGCGCGGACCCCAAGAAGATCATCGAGGCCATCGAGGACCACGGCTGCACGACGATGTTCGGCTCGCCTGCCTTGCTGCGGAACCTCGGCCGCTACGGCGCCGAGCACGACATCCACCTCCGCTCGCTCAAGCGCGTGCTCTCCGCCGGGGCCCCCGTTCCGCACCAGGTGCTGCGGGACATGGAGGGGATGATGCGCGGCGGCCAGGTCTTCACGCCCTACGGCGCCACTGAGTCGCTGCCCGTGGCCAACATCGGCAGCCACGAGGTCCTGAGCGATACGCACGAAGGCACCGCGCGGGGCCTGGGCATCTGCGTCGGCAAGGCCGTGGACGGCATCACGGTGCGGGTCATCGGCGTGACGGATGAGGCGATCGCCACCTGGTCGGACGATCTGCTCGTGGAGCCCGGCGCCATCGGCGAGATCACGGTCAAGGGGCCGCAGGTCACGCGCGAGTACTTCGGTCGCCCCGTCCAGACGGCGCTGGCGAAGATCGACGACGGCGGACAGGTCGTGCACCGCATGGGCGACGTGGGCTGGTTCGACGAGCAGGGACGGCTGTGGATGTGCGGGCGCAAGTCCCACCGCCTCCAGACGGCCCGCGGCCCGATGTTCACCGTGCCGGTCGAGCGCGTCTTCGACCAGCACGAGGGGGTCCTGCGCACGGCCCTGGTGGGGCACGGCGAGGCCGGCTCCGAGCTGCCCGTGCTGCTGGTGGAAAAGGAGGCAGGCGCCTCGCTGAGCGACGCCGCCCTCATCTCCGAGCTGCAGGCCCTGGCCAGCCGCAGCGAGCGCACCCAGTCGGTGGCCGACATCCGCGTCTACCCGGGCAGCTTCCCCGTCGACATCCGCCACAACGCGAAGATCAACCGCGAACAGCTGCGACTCTGGGTCGCGAGGCAGCCCACATGAAGGCCCTGGTCACCGGAGGCGGAGGCTTCCTCGGAAGCGCCATCGTGCGCGCCCTGCTGGAGCGCGGCGACTCCGTGCGCAGCTTCTCCCGCTCGGCTCACGAGGCGCTGACGGAGCTGGAGGTCGAGCAGATCAACGGCGATCTGCGCTCCGCCGAAGCCGTCGAGGCCGCGGTCAGCGGGGTCGACCTCGTCTTCCACACGGCGGCCAAGCCCCCGCCCTGGGGTGACCCGGCGGACTACGACGCCATCAACATCGACGGCACGCAGAACGTGATCGACGCCTGCCTCGCCCAGGGCGTGAGGCACCTCGTCTACACCTCGACGCCCTCGGTGGTCGCCAGCGAGACCGTCATCGAAGGCGGCGACGAGCAGCTGCCTTACGGCACGGACTTCTTCGGGGCGGACTACCCGCGCAGCAAGGCCGAAGCCGAGAAGCGGGTCCTGGCCGCCTGCGACACCTTCCTCGCTTGCGTCGCCCTGCGTCCGCACATGATCTGGGGCCCCGGCGATCCGCACTTCCTGCCCCGCTTCGTGGAGCGCCGCCGCAGCGGCAAGCTCGCTCGGATCGGCTCGGCCGATCCCCTGGTCGACACCGTCTACATCGACAACGCCGCCCAGGCGCACCTGCTCGCCGCCGACGCGCTGCAGGCCGGCAAGGACGTGTCTGGCAAGGCCTACTTCATCACCAACGACGAGCGCATCGGCCTGTGGACGATGGTCGACCGGATGCTCGTCGCCGCGGGGGAGCAGCCCGTCGACAAGCGGGTGCCGCTGGGGCTGGCGAAGGCCCTGGCGCCGGTGGTCGAGGGCGCCTGGAGGCTCTTTGGGCTGTCGGGCGAGCCGCGCTTGACCCGTTTCCTCGTCCACCAGGTCACGACGCCGCACTGGTTCGACATCTCCGCGGCGAAGCGCGACCTGGGCTACGCACCGGCCGTGTCCGTCGATGAAGGGCTCGAACGCCTCCGCTCGGCGCTCTCTTCGTGAGATCCCGCAGGCCGATTCAGGAAAACCCTGCGTCGGCCGAAAGGGAAACCGGGGTCCACGCTCAGCAAGCACGGGTTCGGGTGACCTATACTCGGCTCTTCCTCGGGCACACACACACTCGATGACATCTCTAGGTGACGACAGGTTTGCGCTCAAGCCAGGGGACCGCTTCGGCGGATCCACCGGCGACCGCTTTCTCGTGGAAGCGAAGGCGGGCCTGGGCGGGCAGGCCGTTGTGTTCCGGGTGCTGGACACGCGACTGACCCGCAAAGCCGCGGTGAAGGTGTCCACGGCGGGCGGCCGGGACCGGCGGGCCTTCCAGGAGCGCTTCGAGCGCGAGCTGCAGCTGACGGCCCGCATCAACCACCCCCACGTGCTGCAGGTCTACGACTGCGGCGAGCTGCCCGAGGGCGAGCCCTGGGTGCTGTTGGAGTGGATGGAGCGGGGCTCCCTCGCGGACCTCGTGGACCGGGCGAAGAAGGCGGGCATGCTCCTGCCGCTCAGCTACGTGCACTACTACGCGGTGTCCATCGCGGCGGCGCTGCG
>JAJDAI010000772.1 GCA_029261955.1 Deltaproteobacteria bacterium
CGCCTACACCCTGGCCTTCCACCCGGTCGCCCCGATCCTCGCCTGGGGCGCCTACGACGGGACGATCCGCCTCGTCGACCTGCGCTCGGGCCAGACCGTCCAGACGATCCAGGCCAACGAGGGCGGCGTGCTCTACGTCACCTTCACGCCGGACGGCGGGCAGATCGTGAGCACCGGCGAGGACGGCTTCGTCCGCTTCTTCGATCCCGAGTCGGGCCAGCAGCTCCAGGCGATCGAGGCCCACGCCGCGGGCATCACGGCGGTGTCCTTCTCGCCCGACGGCGCGCGGATGATCAGCGGGGGCGACGACGCGCAGTCCCGGCTCTGGGACCTGGCCAGCGGCGAGCTGCTGCACGAGGCCAGCCCGCACCGCGGCTGGATCAACTTCTCCACCTTCCTGCCGGACGGGCGCTACCTGACGGTGGGCACCGACGACGACGTCTTCGTCTGGGCGGGGGACGGCTCCGGGCCGGAGCGCTTGGCCGCCCACAGCGACTGGCTCATGTGCGTGCGCCCCTTCCCGGACGGATCGCGCTTCGCGAGCACGGGCAAGGACGGCACGATCCGGATCTGGGACACGGCGAGCCTGCGCGTGGAGCGCGTCATCGACGTGTGGGCCGGGATCGACCCCGGGGGACTGCGTCTGCCCGCCCTGTAGCCGCCGGACCCCGTGTTAGCCTTCCGCGAATCGGAGAACTGCCCCTATGTCGCTGCGCCTGATCCTGCTCCTGCTGCTCGTGCCCCTCACCGCCTGCCAGTCCGTGCCCGGGCGCGGCGGAAGCGACGACGACGACAGCGCCGATGACGACGACGCTACTGCGGACGACGACGACGCGGCGGACGACGACGACGCGGCCGACGACGACGACTCCGTGCCCCCGCACCCGGCCACCCTCACGGCCGGCGCGACCTTCGAGTTCAGCCCCAACTTCGCGGGTGAGCTGGCCGACCTGGACGACTGCACGACGATCATGAACGCGGTCGTCACCAGCCCCTCCGCCAACGCCTGCGCGACCTGCGATGCGGACTACGAGGGCGCGGCGTCCTACCCCACCGACACCTGCGCCGGCCAGACCGGCCAGACTCCGCCGACGGTGGTCGAGTACGGCTTCGTCTTCACGAGCGCGACGGCCTGGGAGGTCTACGCGGGCGACCTGGCCGGCACCTACACCCTGGTCGGCACCGCCACCTGGGACGGCAGCGCCTACGTGCTGACCCGCAGCGACCCCGTCGAGGTCACCATCGAGGTGGGCGATCTCGACACGACGTTGACCTTCGCCCCGTGATCCCGCGCCTCCTGCTGCTGGCTTCCCTGCTGACCCTCGCGGGCTGCGACAGCCGGCGTGCTGGGGGCGGGGACGACGACGACTCTGGGCTGGACCTGCCCTGGCAAGACGACGACGACGACGTGGTGGGGCCTCCCTCTGCGATCGACCTGCTGATCGTGATGGACAACTCCAACTCGATGGCGTGGATCCAGGACGAGATGCGGGCGTCGTTCGGCGCGCTGGTGGGCCCGCTGCAGGACCTGGGCGTCTCGCTCCAGCTGGGCGTCACGACGACGGACCTGTTCGCAGGAGGAGCAGGCAATTCGGGGATCCTGCGCGGCGTCGGCCCGCTCGGTGGATCGGGCTGTGGAAGCCCCGCCATCATCGGGGACGACAGCAGCAACTTCGTGGGCGAGGCGAGCTCGCTCCTGGACGTCGGCGTGAGCGGCTCGGGCGAGGAGCGCGGCGCGCAGGCGGCTGTGCTGGCGCTGTGTCGAGCCCAGGATGCGGCCTTCTGGGACGGCCTGTCGACGAGGCCCGACGACGATCCGGTGCGCCTCGTCTGCCAGCAGATCCCGCCCGCGGAGCAGGGCTGCAACGTCGGGCTGCTGCGAGCCGACGCCGCCACCGCGGTGCTCATCGTGAGCGACGAGGGCGACGACAGCCATCGGAACGAGCTCCTGCCGCCATCGGCCGACCTCGAGCAGTGCGTCCTGGACCACAACGCGGATCCCAGCTTCGGCGAGTGCGACTGCCGCATGGCCTTCTGGACCGCGGCGCTGCAAGGGCTCGGCGCGACCGTCTTCACCGTCGGCCCGAGCTACCAGGTGGCGGGGCAGGACAGCCCCTGGTGCGACGGCTCGACCCGCGACATCCCGGGGCCCTGCAACCCCTTCGGGAGCGCCGTCTGCGCCGTCGATTTCTATCAGCTCGCGGCCTGCCAGACGGGCGGGGCGTGGTGGCCTGTCGAGAGCACCGCGGCGGCGAATGAGTGCGACGTCTCCGACTTCGGCCTCATCGCGTCCGAGCTGTCGGCCGCGCTCCAGACGCTCTGAGCCGCCTCAGTCGAGCAGCTCCTCGAGCACCCAGGCTGCGTCCGGCTCGCCGTCCATCACCCAGAGCATGAAGCGCACGTCGACGCAGATCGTCCGCGTCTTCGCGTCCACGAAGACCCAGTCGGACGCCACGCCCTCGTAGTTGCTGTCGAAGGCCAGGCCGACGAAGCGGCCCTGCCCGTCGAGCACCGCGGAGCCGGAGTTGCCGCCCGTCACGTCCAGGGTCGTCAGGAAGTTGACCGGCACGTCGCCCAGGGCCGGGTCCGCGCGGGGCGAGGAGGGCCCCTCGGGGATGCGGTCGAGCAGCGCCTGGGTGGTGTGGAAGGGGAAGGCGCCGGCCTTGGCCGGGATGCCGGACAGGCGGGTCCGAGCCTCGGCCACCAGGCCGTCCTGGGGCGCGTAGCCGGTGACGTGCCCCAGGGTCAGGCGCAGCGTGCTGTTGGCGTCGTCGTACATCGTCAGGCCGCGGCTCGCGTGCCACTCGGCCTTGGCCGAGACCCACTGGGAGCGCAGGCGTTGGAGCGCGCCGGCCTCCGCCTCGCGGGCCTCTCGGATGGGGGCTCGGTAGCCCTCCAGGGCGACCGCCAGCCGGACCCAGGGATCGGCGGAAGCCGCCAGCTCCGCGGAGCTCATGTCCAGCAGGGCCAGCCGGGCGTCGACCCCGGTGAGGGCGGGCTCGGCGTACAGCGCCTCGATGGCCGCCTCGCGCCCGCCCAGCTCGCTCAGCCACGCGTCCAGCTGGGGGATCCGGGCCTCCTCGGGCTGGGCGACGTAGCGGGCCGAGAGCAGCTCGAAGAGCTCCCGGTCCGAGGGCAGGTGCAGGCTCTTGTCCAGGCGGCGGAAGCTGGCCTCGATGCGCGGGCGATCCCGGTCGCGGTAGCCGCTGTCGCGCTCCAGGTCGTCCTTGCTGCGCTCGCCGGCCCAGCGCACCGAGCGGGACGCGATGCTCAGCAGATCCGCGACCCGGCCGAGCCAGTTTGCGGTCTCCTCGGCGCGGGCCCGCCGCAGCCGAAGCAGCGCGAGTTCCTCCAGCTCAACGAAGGCCTTCGCGCGGGCCTTGCCGCGCTTCTTGTTCGCCGAGGCCCAGGCCCGGAACGCCGCGTCCTCGGCCTCCTTCTGGCTCACGAGGTCACCCAGCCGCAGGCCCGTCAGCGTGGCTTCGCGGTTCTTGATGCCGTTGGACAGGCCGTTGATGACGGCGCCCAGGCGGGCGGCGCCCTCGGGCGTGGCGTCGGCGTGCTTCTGGAGCACCGCGCGCACCTGCTCCCGCAGCTCGCGGCCCTGGGGCAGGCTCACCTCGGCGGCCCAGCGCAGCTCGGAGCCGAGCTTGTGGCGCCCCGTGCGCCCCGGGTAGCCCGCCACCATCACGAAGTCCCCCTCGTCGACGCCGCCGGCCGCGACCTCGAGGTGGTGCGGCGGGCGGTAGGGCACGTTCGCCTCGTCGAAGTCGGCGGGGCTGCCGTCGGGCGCGACGTAGGCCCGCAGCAGCGCGAAGTCGGCGCCGTGGCGCGGCCACATCCAGTTGTCGACCTCGCCGCCGAACTGCCCGACGCCCATGGGCGGGGCGTAGACCATGCGCAGGTCGCGCAGCTCGCGGGTGCGGATGAGCCGCCAGGTGCTGCCGCCCAGGAACGACACGACGAAGCAGCGGTCAGCCTCCTGCTCGCAGGCGTCCACCAGCTCCTTGCGGGCGCGCTCGATGAGCTCGTGGCGCGCGGCGTCCTTCGTGCGGGGCGTGATGCCGGTCTGGATGCGTGCGCTCACGTCCTCGAAGGACTCGACGACCCGCAGGCGCGCCGTCGGGCCGACGTTCAGCTCCCGTTCGCGCGCCGAAGCGACGTAGCCGTCCTGGTGGCGGTTGTTCTCGCCGTCGCTGAGGAACTGGAGGTAGCGCTCGACGCAGTGGTGGTTGGTGGCGACGAGCCCCTCGGGGGACACGAAGGAGGCCGAGCAGCCGCCGGTGGAGACGATGGCGCCCAGGGGAGCACCCAGGGGATCGGCCAGCTGCTCCGCGTCGATCTCGAGGCCCCGCTCGGCCCACTCCTGCGCGATGGCGGGGATCTGTTCGGGCAACCACATGCCTTCGTCGGCCTGGGCGAAGGCGGGGAGCAGCAGGAGCAGCAGCAGGCGCATGGGGTCTCCAGATCGCGGGGTGCGTGAGGGTGCCGGGCGATCGCGCGCGGGTCCAGGGGCTCCTCGGATCGGCGGGTTACCCTGGGGTCGTGCCGCTCCGCTCCCTCGCGATCACGCTCGTCGCATGCCTCGCGCTGGTGGGCCTCGCGGGGCCGTTTTCCTTTCACCCGGACACGCTGCAGGACCTGCTCGCCGCGAAGGACTGCGCCGAGCTGGGGGCCTGCGCGGCGCGCGGTTCGGTGAGCCGGGCCGGCGGGCTCGTCAACGGCGCGGTCTTCGTGCACCTGCTCGCCCTGGGCCTGCCGCTGGGCGTGGGCGCGCTGTGGACCCTCGGCTGGGTGCTCCAGGGCCTGGCGGTCGGGGTCGTGGCGGCCGCCTCGCGGTCCATCTGGGCGCCGGTGCTGCTGCTCGGCATGCTGATCGGTCTGCAGGCGGAGCCGGCGCTGTGGAACCCGACCCTGCTGCCCCTGCCCACGGCGCTGCTGACCGTCGCCCTGCTCCGCGCCCGGGGTCTCGGCGGGGCCGCGGTCGTGGGCCTGCTGCTCTGGGCCTGCGTGGAGGCCTACACCGCCGCGCTGGTCCTGATCCTCGCCGTCGGCCTGGTGCTGGCGATCCGCTCGATCCCCCGAGCCCTCGTGGCGC
>JAJDAI010000773.1 GCA_029261955.1 Deltaproteobacteria bacterium
GTACTTCACGGTCGGCGGCGGGATCTTGACCACCGGCGCAGGGGGCTCCTCCACCGGGGGCTCCTCCACCGGGGGCGCCTCGACCGGAGGCGCCTCGACCGGAGGCGCCTCCGCCGGGGCCTCGTCGGCGGGAGCTTCGTCAGCCGGGGCCTCATCAGCCGGGGCCTCGTCCGCGGGCGGCTCGTCGGCAGGAGCCTCATCGGTCGCGAAGGCGCTTCCGGAGCTCAGAAGGAGGAGCAGGGTCAGGAGGCGGGTCATGGCTCGGTTCTCCGCGCCGACGGCCACAGCAGGGCTCGGCACGGTGGTCTTCGCACAAAGCCCCGAGGCGCGCACCCACGACACCGGAACGTCACAGACGCTCGTTGAGCCAGTCCTCCAGGATCACCGCTGCCGCCCAGGAGTCGATCAGGCCCTTGATCGCTCGGGAGCGATGGCCCGCCTCGCGGAGGCGCTCCTCGGCCTCCACGGTCGAGAGCGTCTCGTCCTGGTAGTGCACGGGCAGGCCGGTCGCTTCGCCCAGCGCCGCCCCGATCTGCCGCGCGAGCTTCGCGCTGCGGCCCTCGTCCCCGCTGGGCAGGTAGGGCAGGCCCACGACCCACTCGGCGACGTCATCGAGCCGATCGATCAAGTCGGCCACGTCCTTCGCCACGCTCTGGCGCGCCAGGGTGAAGCGCGGCGTCGGCAGCTGGGCCTCGACGCCAGCGGTCGCGATGCCGATGGTCTTGGTGCCCACGTCCAGGGCGACATACAGCGGCACAGACGCTCCTCGTTAGCGAGCCGCCTCGAAGGGCGGGAAAGGCCCGATGTAGCCCGTCCAGCTCCGCGGGTCCACGTCCGTGCGGCGGTCCCAGTCCGGATCGTCCCAGTCGGAGAAGGGATCCTGCACGCTGACCGTCAGGTAGCCGAAGCCCCCGAGGTCGGGGATCCAGTTCAGCCCGGCGACCTCCCCCACCAGGGGCACGGTCATGACGCGGGTCGACTCGCCGGTCGTGATGTCGATGGCCCACAGGGCGTTGTTCTGGTGTCCCTTGGCGTCCTCGGCGACCACCAGCACATCAGCGCCGGGGATGAACTCGAGGTTGTCGGGCCCGGCGATGCGCTCGAGGTCGCAGGTGTTCGCGGCGAGGGCGCCTTCGTAGGCCTTCGGGGCGCCGGCGACGACGATCTCTGCGGCGCCGACCACCCACTCGGAGTCGATGGGCGCGCCGGAGCTGTCGCGCGCCTCGGGCACGACGTCCAGCCCCAGCACGACGCCGCAGGGGTTGGGCTCCAGGTGCATGTGATCGGGGCCGCCGAGGTCGTACCTGGCGTGGGCCTTCAGCGCCGCGCGTTTCACCCGCGCCAACGCGAGGTAGAGCCGCTTTCGCTGCGGGTCGAGCGCGATGCCCTCGGCCTTGTGCCACTCCGTCGTCACCCCCTGGAGCGCCGCGAAGCGCCGGGTCTCGAGGCGGCTGGCGAGGGGGCCCTTGCCGGCGTGGACCGCCAGGCACTCGTGGCCCAGGTTCGTGCGCACGGACTGAAGGCCGGCGGGGCACTCGGGCGCGGGATCGGCGGCCGTGAAGAGGTCGTCGAAGCCCACCCCCTCGCTCAGGGCGGCCTGCACCATCGACTCGTCCGCGTGGCCCAGGGAGATCCAGGAGAGCGCGCCTTGCCCGGCGGCCCGCTGCTCCCACCGGGCGCCGTAGAGCGTGCCCGAGCTGAGGTCGTCGGCGCGGTCGGCCAGGAAGAGGAAGAAGCCGCCCGCGCTCGTGTCGTCGCTCAAGTAGACGGTGCGGCGATCCGGCATCACCCGCGCCAGCTCGTGGCTGAAGCGGCCCAGGGCGAAGCGCTTGTGCACCTCGGTGGCGCCGGCGGCGCTGGTGATCGCGACCTCGTGTGTCCAGCCCGTCCAGTAGGGCGGGCGCGGCGCCCCGTCGGGCCCGTTGTAGGCGGCGAGGCGCGCGTAGCTCTCCGCGGTGTCGTCTCCCTTGGCCTCGAACCCGGCCAGGCGGGCGTTGGCGTCGTACTCCTCGCCCGCCAGGTGCGTGCCCCAGGGGGAGACCGAGGCGCCGCAGAACACGTCGCCGCCCCGCACGGACGCGAAGTCCACCGGGCGCGACCAGTCGGGCGTGAGCAGGCCGCTGCGGGCGTCCTGCGCGAGGCGGGACAGCTGCATCACGCCGGGGCGGCACTCGCCGTGCACGAGGGAGAAGACCTCGCCGTGCGCTTCGATGAGCGAGGCGCCGTCGAGGGTGTTGCAGAGGTGCGGGCTGCCGTCGGGCCGGGTCAGCCCGCGGCCCTGCACGTCGACCAGCTGGCCGAAGGGCAGCTCCCCGAAGCGATCCCCGGTGCGGAAGAGGGTGTTGAAGCTGGCTTCGAGGGCCTCGCCGCGCCACTTGATGCTGGACGAGACCACCACGCGGTGCTGCTCCGCGCGGGACGCGGGCACCGGCACTTCGCTGAATTCGAGGCCGCCGGGCTGCAACATCGACGCGGCCGTCGCGCCGAGCACGACGGTGGCGACGACGCCGATCGCAAGCAGGCTGGTGCGTAGGACCAAAGGAGCTCCCTCTCCGGCCGGGGAGCCTAGCCTTTTGTCGAGGGTCACGCCCGGGGATCACGCAGGGCGAAGGCCCAGGGAACTGCTTGCTGATCGGCATTCCGGAGGGATTGACCCGCCTGCCTCCACAGGTCAGCCTGCGTCCATGCTCCGCCTCGCCCTCTCCGCCCTCCTGCTCGCCGCCTGCACCTCCCCCGAGCCCGCCCTCGAGCCGGACGATGACGAGCCGACCCCGGTCCCGCTCTCCCCGGCCGAGTCCGTCGACATCGACAACTACCGGCGGCTGATGGAGGAGGAGCTCTTCACCCGCCTCGGCGACGACCGCGGCTTCGGGCCCGAACACGACCTGGCGCGCGACGCGATCGAAGCCGAGTTCGCGGCCTCGGGCCTCGACGTCGCGCTGGAGCCCTTCCCCTTCCAGAACGAGACCTTCCACAACGTCGTCGCCACCCAGCTCGGCGCCTCGCTGCCCGACGAGGTCATCGTGGTGGGCGCGCACTTCGACTCGGTGAACAACCCGGGCGCCGACGACAACGCCACCGGCACCGCCCTGGTCCTGGAGCTGGCGCGGGTCCTCAGCGGGTTCCGCTTCGAGCGAACGATCCGCTACGTCGCCTTCGACCGCGAGGAGCAGGGCAAGGTCGGCAGCCGCGCCTTCGTCCAGGCCCACGGCGACGAGGTGGTCTTCGCGCTCACCGCCGACATGGTCGGGCAGGACCACGGGATGTACGGGCACGACCTGTTCTCGACCGCGGAGTCCCTGCCCCTGGTCGAGTCCTTCGCCGCGGCCATCGACGAGCACGGCGACGGCCTCGGCGGCTTCCCCCGCACCGGCGACAACTTCAGCTTCAGCGACCACGACTCCTTCGAGTCCCAGGGCATCCCCGCCTTCGTGATCATCGAAGCGACCTACGGCGACAACCCGCACTACCACCAGGCGACCGACGCCATCGACCAGTTCGAGGGCTACATCGAGTACGACTACGTGCGGGAGCTGCTGCGCTCCTGCGCCGGGTTCCTGGCGGCCGAAGCCGGCCCCGTCGAGGGCTAGAACAGGCCTCGGAGCTGGAGCCGCGGCCAGGCCCCGTTCGAGGACTCAATTCGCGCGCCCGCGTGAGAGTGCTAGCCTCCGCGACGACCATGCACCGCACCGCACTCCTCCTTTCGGCCCTCCTCCTGCTCCCGGCCTGCTCGCAAGACGAGCTGCCCGCGACTGCCTTCGTCATGCAGACCCGCGATCAGCGCATCGGCGGGCCGGCCTCGGACACGGACATCGGCGACATCGCGCTGGAGAATGGGGAGATCCGCGTCGGCATCCTCGGCTCCCGCTGCGACGGCGACGGGCACTGGCAGTCCCAGTGCAGCTCGCCGGCTCCGGGCCTGTTCAGCGGATCGATGGTCGACATCGACCTCAACCGCCGCGACGGCGTGCACAGCCAGGGCGAGGGCAACGAGGCCTTCGCCGAGCTCTTCGCGTCGGTGAACCTGGACGTCACGCAGACCCGCTCCGTGAGCATTCTCGCCGACGGAAGCGACGGCGGCCCGGCCGTGGTCCGCAGCGAGGGGCCCGCCGGCAACTACATCAGCTACATCGAGCTGCTCGGCTCGCTGCTCGACCTGCCGCGCACCTGGCAGACCACCGACTTCATCCTCAAGCCCGGCGACCGCTACCTGACCCTGCGCACCCACGCGGTCGTCAGCGAGACGGAGAACTTCACCGACGAGTTTGGCGTGGAGGGCGTGCGCGTCCGCGATCCCGGAGTGGATCCCTGCGGCGACTGGGCCCAGGGCGACGACGGCCTGCCCTGCGACGGCTCGCTGCTGACCCCCTCGCAGGAGGTCCTGCCCCTCATCGACGGCATCAACAACCAGGGCCTGCAGATGGGCGACTTCTTCTTCGCGGGAGGG
>JAJDAI010000774.1 GCA_029261955.1 Deltaproteobacteria bacterium
CTACACGATGACCATCGGCGCCGGCCTGACCGACGGCCAGGGCAACAGCGGCCCGATGAACGCCGGCGTGACCAGCAACCAGCTCAACCTGGGTGTCGCGCTCTTCCCCATCGGCCCGCTGATGTTCGACGTGTCCTACGACATGGTCATCCGCGGCCTGGGCCTGAACACCAGCGACACGCAGCGCGGCAACATCGAAGAGGCGGCGCACAGCCTGCGCCTGGGAGTCGGTGTCGCCTTCTGAGCCGCTCGACTTCGGTCACCCGGAGTGGTTCGCGCCCCCTGACGACGCCCGTCGCTTCTACTGGTCGGCCCAATCGGCCGGCCTGCTCGCGGGCGACGAGTTCCTCCAGCTGAGCCCGGACGACCTGATCGCAGACTTCGGCTGCGGGTGGGGCTTCGTGGGGCACCTGCTGCTCCCCGCGCTGCCCCGCGGCCGCGTCGACGGCTTCGACCTCGACGAGGCCGCGCTCGCCCTCGGCCGGCAGCGCGCCCGCGAGGCCGGCACCCGCCGCCTGCGCTTCCAACACGGCGACATCACGAAGCTCGACGACGTCGACGACGGCGCCTACGACGGCGCCATCTGCCAGACGGTGCTGCTGCACCAGAGCGACCCGGTGGCGGTCGTGCGCGAGATGGCCCGCGTGGTGAAGCCGGGGGGGCGCGTCGTGCTCGTCGAACCCGACCACCGCCTGGGCTGGCTCGGCCCCGACGGCTTGATGTCGGTGGAGCAGCGCGCCGATCTGGAGGCGGTCGAGGACCTCGTGCGCGAGGGCATCGCGACTTTGGGCGGCGGGGATCACCGGATCGGCCAGGGCCTGCCCGCGGTCCTGCACGAGGCCGGCCTGGACGCCTCGACCTGGTGCCTCTGCTCCACCGCCCACCGATGCGAGCCCCCCAACGACAGCCCCTACGCCGATCTCCTGCTCCACCAGAGCAGCCGCGCGGCCTTCGACGAACGCTGGGACGGGCAGCACGACCTGTACCGCCAGGCCGGCGGGCCGGCGGATCTGTGGAACCGCACCCGCGCGGCTCAGCAGACCATCTGGGCGGAGCGCCGCCGGCTTCTGCTCGAGGGCACCTACCGCGTCGCCTCCGCCAGCCCGCTCTACGTCGCCGCGGCGACCGTGCCTGCTACCATCCGCCCCTCTGGAGGGAGCCCATGACGCGGACTGCGATGCCGCTGCTCTTCCTGCTGCTCCTCGGCTGCACCGCGGAGCTCAAGGAGGAGAACAACCGCCTCGAAGAGCAGCTCGCCGGGCTGCACCAGGAGCTGACCGCCTTCGAGCGGGAGGCGGCGGCGCTGCGCGTGCAGATCGGTGATCTGGAGGCGGACATCGCCCGCATCATCTCGGTGCAGGAGGCCGGCTTCGACCCGGCAGAGCCCATCTGGGCCACGCTCGACACCAGCCTGGGCAACATCAACTGCGAGTTGAAGCCCCTCAAGGCGCCGCGCACCGTCGCGAACTTCGTCGCGTTGGCGGAGGGCCGGCGGCCCTGGCTCGACCCGACGACCTCGCAGCGGGTGAAGCGCCCCTACTACGACGGCACCATCTTCCACCGCGTGCAGCCCGGCTTCATGATCCAGGGCGGTTCGGCGCGGGGCAGCGACGGCGAGGCGGGCCCGGGCTACACCATCGACGACGAGGTCCACATCGACCTCAAGCACGAACCCGGCACGCTCTCCATGGCGAACCGGGGCAAGGACACCGGCGGGGCCCAGTTCTTCATCGCCGACAAGGACCTGCCACACCTCGACGGCGTGCATTCCATCTTCGGGGCCTGCGGGCCGCTCAGCGTCATCAAGGACATCGCCCGCGTGCCGCGGGACAGCGAAGGCCAGGGCCCTGGCAAACCGCTGGAACCAGTCGTACTCAAGCAGGTGATCATTCACCGCGGAGGAGAGCCCAAGTGACCGTCCAGGTCTTCCTGAAGACACCCTTGTTCCGAGGCAAGTACGGGGCGGACCGCTCGGCTGAGCTGACCGCCACCATCATCGAGCTCCACGGGGAAGCCATCGCACGCGATGGGGGCCTCGAGCTGAACGTGTCGTCGCTCTACGACAACAAGGGGCGCCCCATCGACGCGCCCTTCTCCCAGCTGTTCCTGCCGATGGGCAAGATCGACTACTACGTCATCGTCGACGCGTAGCCGGCGCCCAGCAACACCGCGACACACCAGGCCAGGATGAGGCCTCCGGCGGTCGCCGCGCTCGCAGTGATCGGGCCGCGGCGTCGCGCCTTGCGGGACGCGAACAGCCCCGCCGCCGCCGCCAGGGGCCAGGCCAGAAGCCAGCCCAGGCGCCGGATCAGCTCGGAGCCGTAGGGTCCGCGGCGCACGTGGGGTGGCGGCTCCTGCCGCAGGCGAGCCAGCAGCTCCCCCGTGGCCAGCGAGCCCGGCGCGGCGTCGAAGTCCCCGGGCTCTCGGCTCCGCCAGCCCTCGCCCTCGGGCCACCAGCGCAGGCTGGGATCCACCGCCGACGGGGTCGCCAGCACGGCCAGCGCGCCCTCACCCGGGACGAAGCGCGGCGCCCCCATCGCCATCAGCGACAGCCCCAGCAGCAGGACTGCGAGCCAGCGGCTCCGCGGCCGATGGCCCATCGCGGCCCAGGCGTCCCACTCCCCCCGACGGTGGCTGTCCTGCACCACGGCGGCGGTGGTCACGGCCAGCACGATGGGCCCCAGCAGACGCACGAGCCCCAGCACCGACGGCAGGTCCACCGCCCCCTCGGCCAGGGCCGCCCCCAAGGCGAGACCCAGGGCGACCAGCAGGCCACCGGCCGTGCCCAGCACGAGGCGCAGCAGCAGCGGCGGCACGGGGTGCGGCCTCATCGGCGGACCAGCCAGGCCAGGAGCGCGACCGTGAGCAGCACCGGCGACCAGCCAGCGAGGGCCACGGGGAGCAGGCCCGCCAACGCCGCCCGGTCCGCTGCCCGCATCACGAGCAGGACCAACCCGACCGCCGCGAGCGCCTCCAGGGGACGACGGCGAAGGCGCGGGCCGACCACCCAGCCCAGGGCCCAGCCCAAGGCGGCGAGCAGCCCCGTCGCGACGGGGGCGGCGAGGCGCCGGTGAAGGACCAGGCGATCCCGCGCACTCCCGCGGGAACCCACGGCATCCAACAAGGCACCCGGGCGCAGCGTCCAGGCCCCCGTGGGCGGCTCCGTCCAGCGCTTCGCGTCCCCCACGGCGAGCCGCAGCTCCAGCGAGTCCACCGACCAACGCCCCAGCTCGGCGGACTCAATCCAGCCTCCGCCCAGCTCCCAGGCCGTCGACCTCGCCCCGACGGGCCCCAGCTTCGCGCGCCAGGTGCCGTCGGGCGAGACGCTGCGCAGCTGCCCGTCGCGCAGGACCACCGCGCCGCCCCCCACCGCGCGCACGTCCCCGGCCTGCAGGCCCGTCCACAGCGCCGACGAGGCGGCGCGGCTGCCCTTGAGGCCCTGGAGCAGCACCCAGGACCGCGGCTCCAGCTCCGCCCCCGCCAAGGCTGCGAGCAGCACCAGACCGACCCAGACCGGGGCCAGCCGGGTGAAGACCTGCCAGCGACCCAGGCCCAGCGCCTCCGCCGCCCCGGCTCCCCCCTCCTCCGCCAGCCGCGCAGCGGCGAGGTAACCCCCAGCGACGGCACCCACCGCGAGGCAGGCGCTGAGCGAGGTGCCGGCAGCCGCGACCACCCAGGAACCAACGCCCAGCAGGCCGGCACCCCAGGCAGCCGGGCGCGCCGCCGCGACCAGGGCGAGGCAGGCGACCACCGCGCTCGAACCGAACAAGGCGGTCCCCGCGGCGGCGAGCGCGTGCCTGCGGACCGCGACGACAAGCGGCGACGTGGCCGGCAGAGAGGTGTTGGGGGGCCTCATGTGATACACTCGGCGGTCCCGTCGGGCGGCTTCCTTGGGGAGGACCCGTCAGCACCGACGCGGCAGAAACGGAGACCAATGGCCTTCAAGGTAGGGGACATGGCAGTGTACCCAGGCCACGGGGTGGGGGTGATCGAGGGTGTAGAAACCCGAGACATCGCCGGCTCGCGCCAGACGTTCTACGTGCTGAAGATCCTCGAAAATGGCATGACCGTGATGGTGCCGACGGCCAACGCCGACGCCATCGGGATGCGTGATGTTGTCGACGCCGAAGAGGTCGACGACATCTACGCGGTGCTCATGGAACGGGACATTCCGCTCGACAAGCAGACCTGGAATCGGCGCTATCGCGAGTACATGGCGAAGATCAAGACCGGCTCGCCCTACGAGGTGGCCCGCGTCCTGCGCGATCTGTACATCCTGAAGGGCGACAAGAACCTGTCCTTCGGCGAGCGGAAGATGTTCGACACCGCGAAGGGCCTGCTGGTCAAGGAGATCGCGACCTCGCTTGCGAAGGACGAGCCGTCCATCGAAGCGCGGTTGGCGGAGATCTTCTCCGACTGAGCTCGCGCCCAGGTGTCCGGCCGGGACACGGGCTTG
>JAJDAI010000775.1 GCA_029261955.1 Deltaproteobacteria bacterium
AGCAGTACATCGGTCGCCCCACCGAGGGCACCGTGGATTCCCTCGCCGGGATCACCCGCGCCGACCTCGCCGCCTGGCACGCCGCGGCCTGGCGCCCGAGCAACGCGGGCGTGGTCATCGTGACCCGCCTCGGCGCCGACACGGTCCTTCCGATCTTGGAGAAGCACCTCGGAGACTGGGCGGAGCCGCAGGGCCCCGCCGTCGCGGAGCAGCCCCTTGAGACGAAGCGACACGAAGGACGCACCATCTACTGGGTCGACCGCCCCGGCGCGTCGCAGTCCTACGTGCTCGTGGGCAACACCGCGCCCGCCTTCGACCCGGCGAAGCAGACCGCGCGCACCCTCGGCAACCACCCGCTCGGCGGGCAGTTCACCAGCCGCATGAACATGAACCTGCGCGAGGACAAGGGCTACACCTACGGCGCCCGGAGCCGCATGGTCTCCCAGGCCCGCGGGGGCTTCTTCGGCGCCTGGGCTTCGGTGAAGGCCGCCACGACGGCGCTGTCGCTGACCGAGTTCCTGACCGAGATCGACGCCATCCTGGGCGACAAGCCCGCGTCCGAGGCGGAGTTCCTGAAGAGCCAGAGCTCGGTGCTCCAGGGCTACGCCGGCCGCTTCGAAGGCATCGGCAGCGTGCTGAGCCAGTTCGCTTCGGCGGACGCCAACCGCCGTCCGGCAGGTTGGGTCGCGGGCTTCGGGGAGCGCGTCTCGTCCGTTGATCGGAACGCCGCGGCTGCGGCGCTGTCGGAGACGGTGGACCCCGCGCACCTGGCCATCGTCATCGTCGGTGACTGGTCGGTGGCCGGTGCCGACGTGGAGGCGCTGTCCGTGGCGCCGATCGTGATGCTCGACGAAGACGGCAACGCCGTCGAG
Organism: Deltaproteobacteria bacterium; assembly: GCA_029261955.1. GTDB lineage: Bacteria > Myxococcota_A > UBA796 > UBA9615 > UBA9615 > CALCXL01. The sequence goes on from JAJDAI010000775.1 coordinate 873, forward strand.
GCGGAGTGAAGCCTGTGACCATGCTGCGACCCAACCGCGCCCTCCTCGTCCCCGCCCTGCTCGGCGCCCTGCTCGCAGGCGACGCCGGTGCCGGCGTGAAGACTGTCTCCATCGAAGGCCTGCTGGAGCGCGACACGACCTCGGAGAAGCTCGAGCAGCGCGCCCTGCGCCCGGGTGCGAGACGTGCTTCGACCACCCGCGCGTTGACGGCCCTCTACGTCATCCGGGCTCCCTCCGAGGAGGCCTGGGAAGACGTCATCGCGCCCGCCCTCGAGGACGCCATGGAGTCGGATCGGCCGGTGGAGCTGCTCCGCACGACCGTGCTCGGCATGGGCGCGTCCCTGCTCTCCGGGCCTGATCAGGCGGGCGCGCACATCACCTTCGAGTTGCCCGGTGAGCGAGGCCACGGCTTCGTGGGCCTCGCCGCTCCGCTGCTGATTGGCAAGGACCCGACCAGGCTCAACCACACCGAAGGGAACAAGATCCGGGTCGCCACCGGCGTCTCGGTCTTCGAGGCCGGCCGCCGGGACGAGGTGCTGATCCAGCAGTTCGGTCTCAAGAGCCGCCCGGACACCTGGTCGGGTGGCTCCGCCCGCCTGCCGAAGCTCAACGAGCTGCCCGACCGGGGCGAGGGCGCGTGGGTCAAGTACAAGGGCAGGTCCTACGACGGCGGCCAGGACCTGAACAAGCGGGCCGAGTCCATCGAGCGCATCGTCGATCGCGACGAGCTGAGGCTGGGCCGCGGCCTGTCCTGGCCGGGCGAGAGCGGCGATCGCGAGTCGGTCAAGGACACGCTCACCTCCGCGCGCTACCGCAGCCGGGTGCTCGAGTACGACGAGGACGAGGGCCTGCTCAACACGCTGCGCCGAGACGCGGACGACTGGAACTGGGACGAGAAGAAGGTCAAGCACCCCGTGCGCTTCGGCATCTCGACGATCGCCATGAACGCCGAGATCGACGACGGAGATCGCAGCAAGGAGCAGGCGGAGATCTTCGCCTTCATCGCCTTCTACACGCCGCTCTTCGTCCGATTCGACGAGGCACCGCTCTACACGGGCCGGTCGCCCGAGGTCTTCGCCCGGGCGGTGCAGCGCGGTGAGATCCCGCTCTTCGACGACGGCGACAGGGTGCTCTTCTACACGGGCCACCTGGACCGCTGGAACGTGGGCGAGGCCCTGGAAGCCGAGGGTAAGGCCCTCGCCAGGAGCAAGGTCGAGCGCCAGATCGAGCGCTGGACCGAGGACGAGGACGGCAAGACCGCCCGCGCCGTGCAGGGCCACGGCAAGCAGCGCGGGCACTGGCCGACCCGTCTGGTCGAGTCGGACGAGGAGGACAGCAGGGGCCGCATCTACAAGGCGCGTGTCTTTCGCCAGGACCTCGCCAACTGGCTCCACAAGCTCCGCCCCTCCTTCAAGCCCGACGAGGACTTCTTCGAGGAGTTCTGGGTCCTGAACATCGAGGCCGAGGCTGCGTCGGTGGACCTGGGCGTCGTGCTTCAGGGTGGAGACGTCGAGCTCGACGCACTCGTCGATGCGGACGACGACGACGACGACGACGACGACCGGGTCGAAGACGACCGCGACCGACGCCGCGACGAGGCGCGCAAGAAGCAGGAGGAGTCGCTCTCCAGCGAGGAGCGCGCCCGCATCGAGAAGGAGCGCCGCGCCGACGAGGAGCGGGACCGCGAGGCCGCCGCGAAGCGCAAGGAAGAGGATCGCAAGCGTGAAGCCTCCCGCAAGGCCGAGGACGAGCGCCGCAAGGAGGAGGAGCGCGCCCGCGATCAGCAACGCCTCGCCGACGAGAAGGCCAAGAAGGCTCCCTTCGACGTCAACCTGAAGGACGTGGTCTTCGGCTCCCCCAGCGAGGGCAAGCCCTACCTGGCCACGCGCGCCGGCAAGGCCATCCCCGTGAAGGTCCTCTTCGAGGGAGAGGGCAACGCGTCGGGTCACAAGCTCCGCGCCTACGTCCAGGGCTTCGACTCCGAGGGCAAGGCCATCGAGGGCTTCGCCGTCAAGAGCAGCGAAGTGAGCGCCAAGGACGGCGAGAGCTCCATCACCACCTACATCAAGGTGCCCTCGTCCTGGACGAAGCCCGAGCACGAGGGGTCCTACCTCATCGTCGCCGGCCTCGAGCTCGACCAGGTCCCCACCGAGGGTGACCGCGAGGAGATGCTGCACATCGGCAAGCCCCTCAAGCTCGGCAACGCCGAACTCGACCCCTCGGTCGTCGTGCCGGACGAGGAGGTCGAGCTGCTGTTCGACCTGGACGTCGGCGGCTGGCCGCAGGACGACGACGTCCGCTTCGAGGTCGTGCTGACCTACGACGTGGGTGGCGAGACCCGCAAGGACACCTTCCCGCTGACGCGCGGCGTGGGCAGCCACGGCCTGGGCATCGATCTGCGTGTGCCGAGCGACCTGCCCGCGGGCGACGGCAACTGGACCCTCGAAGTCAGCAACGCCGCAGGCGTCAAGGCCGGCGCGAAGGGCACCCTCCGTGTGTTCGGTGCCGACGTCGTCGCTTCCAGCGGCAGCGGTGGCGGTCGGAGCCGCGGGGGGGGGCGACAGCTCGACGACGAGGACGACGAC
>JAJDAI010000776.1 GCA_029261955.1 Deltaproteobacteria bacterium
GCTTCGAGGACGGCCGCAAGGTGCCCTACAAGGCCAGCGAGTTCGGCGATCTGAGCCAGGCCTGGGCGGTCACCATCCACAAGGCGCAGGGCAGCGAATACCCGGCCGTGGTGGTCCCGCTGCTGCCGCAAGCGCACCGCATGCTCCAGCGGAACCTGCTGTACACGGCGGTCACGCGGGCGAAGACCGCCGCGATCATCGTCGGGTCGAGGGCCGCCATCGCGCGGGCCGTGGCCAACGCGAGGGCGGACGACCGCTACACGGCGCTCCGGCGGCGCCTCGACCCCTGAGGGGCCTCAGCCTGCGATCTGCGAGGCTTCGACGAAGGCACCCACGAGCGCGCGGTCGCCGCCCGAGATGCGCTCGAAGCGGAAGCCGTTGCCCATGATCGCGGCGCCGGCGGTGTCCTCGTCCAGGACGGAGACGACCAGGCCGGTGACCCGCACGGGGGCGTGCACGCCCGGCAGGTTGAACTCGATCTCGACGAGGCTGTTGAGCGCGTAGGGCTCCGGCGTCTCGATGAAGATGCCGGTCTCGCTGAGGTTGCTGCAGTTGTGGAAGTCGAGCTTGCCGTCCGCCCGGCCCTCGGTCCACAGCCGCAGCTGCAGGCGCTCGGAGATGCGGCGCGAGTCCGCTCGCTGGTTGAGGTCGAGGTCATCGGCGCTGCCCGAGTCGAATCCTCGGTTCTGCCGGCGGTCATAGGCGTTTCGCTGCGACTGCATTCGGTACTCCACTCGCGCGCAACGCGCGCCCAGGAGCCCCCGCATCAACCACGTCGTTCGGGCGGGCTCCGGCTCCCGAGACGACATCCGCACTGTAGGAGGGGCCGGATCCCGGAGCAAGGGAAACTGCGCCAATACTGGCGCGAGGTGGGAATCTGCTCCCCGCCGCCACAGGTGTTGCGGCTGGGGAGCCCAAACTCTGCAACCGCGCAACATCCGCTCGCTAGGCTCCGCCCATGGTCACGCAGCGAGGCCAGGCTCAAACCGAGTACGCCATCATCCTGGTGGGCATCGCCGTGATCTCGATCCTCGTGATCGTGCAGTTCGGCGGGAAGATCGCGACCCTGCTCGGCTTCGCTCACGACGAGGTCGCCACCCTGGGCAACGCCGACCTCGACTGGGGGGACGGCGCGGACTCGGGCAGCAACAGCGGCAGCGACTCCGGACCGGACTCGGGCAGCGACAGCGACGGGTCCAGCGACTCCGGCTCCTCCAGCAGCTCCTCCTCCACCCGCTCTTCGTCCAGCCGCTCTTCGCGGGGAGCGGGCGGCGGCTCGGGTGGTGGCTCGGGCAGCGCCGGAGCCGGCTCGTCCGGCGGAGCCAACGTCACGCGGCCCAGCGACAAGCCCCAGCGCGGGACCTACCAGATGGGCGAGGGCGACGAGGCCGTCACCGTGCACGCGGCGAACGACGGCAGCTCGCGCGGCAAGGGCAGCACCGCCGATCGACGCGAGTCCGAGGCGCGCACGGCGGCCGAGGCGCGGCGCGCCGACGAGAAGCGCTGGCAGAAGAAGCGCCGGCAGGTCGATGGCGGCGACTCCCCCGAGGGCGGCGCGGGCGGGGGAGGGGGCATGCTCGGCTTCTTCCGCTTCGCGATGCTGGGCCTGCTGCTGGTCGGGGCGCTCTTCGTGGGGCGCACGCTGCTCGCGGGACGCGGTGGCGGAGGCGAGGAGTGACTGCGGTCCGCCGGACAGGGGGCTAGACTCCGCGCATGCGCGTCATCCTGTCCACCGCGCCTGCCCGGTACTGGCAGACGACCAACTTCATGCTGACCAACTTCCCGCCTCTGGGGTTGGCCATCTGCGCTGCGGCCATCTCGCCGCCGCACCAGGTGAAGATCGTCGAGAACGCGAAGTACCGCTTCCGCAGCCACGACCTGTTCCGGCAGGTGAGGGACTTCGGGGCGGACGTAGTCGCCTTCACCAACAACTTCTACCCGGACTCGCTGATCATCCAGCAGACCTGCCGGGAGCTGAAGGAGGCCTTCCCGAAGCTGGTGACCGTGGTCGGCGGGCAGGCGCCCAGCTTCCTGCCCGAGGAGTACATCGAAGAGGGCGTCGACTTCGTCGTGCTCTACGAAGCGGAGGAGACCTTCGCCGAGCTGATGGCGCACCTCGACGGCACCGGGGACAAGGACGCCTCGCAGATCCTGGGCATCGCCTGGCGGGGGCCGGACGGCGAGGCGATCGTCAACCCGCGCCGCCCCCTGCTGCAGGACTTCGACCACCTGAAGATGCCGCGGCGGGACCTGCTGCCGCACTACCCGAGCTTCACGAACCCCGGCTACCCGAGCACCGCCATCGAGACGGTCCGCGGCTGCCCCTACCACTGCAAGTTCTGCACGCGCCCCACCTTCTGGGGCAAGCACCGCGACTACACGCGGGAGCGGATCCTCGAGGAGCTGGCCGTCATCAAGCGGCAGGGCTTCAAGGAGGTGATGTTCACCGACGACATGATGGCGACCGACCACGCCGGCATGTACGCGCTGTGCGAGGAGATGATCCGCCGCAACCTGCAGATCAACTTCGGCGGGGCGCTGCGCGCGGACACGGCGGCGAAGCACCCCGAGCTGGTCAAGATCATGCGTCGCGCGGGCCTGTTCTTCGTGAACGTCGGCTTCGAGTCCTACAGCCGCAAGGCGCTGAAGGACATGAACAAGGCCTCGACCATCGACATCAACCGCAAGGCGGCGGAGAACCTGCGCCGCGAGGGCGTGCTCATCCTCGGATCGCACGTCTACGGCGCGCCCGGGCAGACGGACGAGGACCTGAACCTCATCACCCGCGACGGCATGGAGCACTGCGATTTCTTCCGCATGAACATGTACACGCCGCAGGTGGGCTCGGCGCTCTTCTACGAGATGACGCGGGACGGGCGCATGCCCAGCCGCAACCCCGAGATGTTCAACCAGTTCGAGTACCTGTTCGACGACGGCAAGGACCCGCAGGACATGAAGTGGGGCTTCGTGAAGAAGCAGCTTCAGTACTACCTGGACCCCGGCACGCTGAAGCACGCCTACCGCAACAAGACCGCGAAGGAGCGCGTCATCCGACGCGCCTACGTGTCGGCGGCGATGTTCACGGGCTACCGCTCCCTGCGGAAGGTCGGCATCGAGATCATGTGATCGGGGGGCTCAGGCCCCGCCGCGCGGCTCCCAGTCCGGGCTCTTCGCCTCCGGCTCTGCGTCCGCCTTCTTCGCCTTCTTCGCCCGCGGGGGCGGCCTCAGCCAGAGCCCGCCCTCGCTGAAGGCGGACCAGCCGTCGACGACCCAGCGGAACACGCGGGACGCGAGCCACAGGGCCCACAGCAGCATCACGGCCTTCCACACGAGCAGCGGGAGCCAGATCACGTAGGGCCGCGGGAGCACCGCGGCGTGGTCGGCGTACCAGCGCAGCGTGGAGGCGTGAGAACCGCCGCCCTCGACCTGCATGTCGGGCTGGTGCAGCAGGCCCGAGTAGACGGCCCAGTACAGCATCCCGAAGGCCAGCAGCGTCAGCCCGACGAGCGCGAGCTGCACGAGGTTCTGCAGCCACCAGCGGGTCGGAGGGTGCCGACGGCGGAGGCCGAGCGCCACCAGCCAGACCACCACGACGATCGGCGCGACCACCTCGACCTGGGTCATGCCCAGGCCGAGCAGGAACCAGCTCGGAGTCTTCAGGGGCGTCGGCGCGTAGCGGCCGAGCAGCAGGGCGATCAGCGCGATGAGCACGACGTACTGCCACCAGGTCACGACCGCGCCCCAGACGGGGCCGCCGGCCCAGAGCAGCCACTTGTTGTCGGGCACCTCGATGCTGATCTGCACGTTGGCGGCGTCGACGCCCAGGCCCAGCTCGGGCACCCGCTCGAGCACGCCGGTGGGGTGCTCCTGGCGCCAGCGCACGGACACGGTGCTCGGGCCGGGCTCGATGCTGTAGGCGAGGCGCTGGCCTTCGCGCTGCACGGGCTGGTCGCGGCCCCCGAGCTCGAAGGAGATCAGCTCGGCACCCTCAGGCAGATCGACGTGCTGCTCGCCTCCCTGGCTGGAGCGCAGGTCGAAGGACAGCGTGCCTTCGATGACCCGGCGCCCGGGCCGCATCTCGATGGTCGCCTGGTCGATGGTGGTCGTCGCGCCGGCCGTGGGCACGGGCTTGCGGAAGGTGAAGGCGACGGACTCGCCGGGCCAGGGCTGCCAGGCGGGCTGCCAGCGGCCTTCCTGCATGTGGCGGGTCGGCGAGAGCCCCTCGGCCGAGCAGCTGAAGACCGGCGAGCAGTCCAGGGACCAGCGCTCGGTCCAGGGGCGGTCGGCCGGGGCGGTGAGCGTGATGGACTCGGTCTCGGCCAGCGTCGACTCCCAGGCGAGGGAGGTCTCCCCCGGCTGGAGTGTCACGTCGGCCTCGCCGTTCTGGACCGTGACGCCCGGCGTGGTCACCGACTCGCCGACGAGCAGCGGCACGCGGGCGTGCACGACCGCGGTCGAGGGGCCGATGCGCACCAGCTCGTTGTGCACGAGCCAGGGCACCCCGATGTCGAGCTCGCGGCGCAGCTCGAGCCAGGGGGAGAGGGCCTGGCTGTCCTGGGCGCCGTCCCCGTCTTCGGCCTGGAGCGCGCGCGAGCGGGCCAGCCCGACGGACTGCGGGGGCGGGGCGTCGGGCCGGTAGCCGTCGATGGTCCAGCCGTCGCCGCGCCAGCTCATGCGCCGCGGCAGCTGCGGGAAACGCAGGGGGATGACGTCGCGGCCCGGGCCACGCAGCACGACCTCGTGGATGCCGGGCGTGAGCCGGAGGGCGAGGTAGCCGCTGTCGAGTCGACGCAGGGCGCGCTCGGCCTTGCCGTCCACCGTGACCGAGGCGGGCACCCAGGCCGAGTCGGGGCCCGGCAGCTGGAGCGCGGCGGTGGCAGCGGCGTGCACCTCGAGGGTGATCACCAGGCCGGCCTCGCCGGCGCTCAGATCCGCCGAGGCGAGCTCGACGCAGTGCGGCGCGCAGTCGGGGGGGGCCGTCAGGCGGTCCCGCAGGGTGTCGAGCAGGTTCGAGCTGGGTGCCCCGTCGAGGACCTGCTCAGCCGGCGCCTCGGCGTGCAGGCCGGGGGCGGCCAGCAGCGCAAGCAGCGCGACCGTCGCGCCCAGGGGCAGCGTCGCGGTCGCGTCGTCGTCGGGCTCTGTGGGTTCCCGGGGCTGCGATGCGCGGCGCGGATCGGCGAAGCGCAGCCCGAGCGCGAGCAGCGCGAGCACGCGGAGCATCGCGAGCAGCAGGCCGGCCCAGGGCGGCACCAGGAACAGGCGAATGCTGTGGGCCGAACCGACCGGGCCGTTCCAGCTCAGGTCGTGCTGGCGCCAGGTCCAGCGCGGCAGCCCCGGCCCCGTCTGCACGATGGCCTGGGGATCGACCTGCGCCGAGCGCGCGGTCTTCTTCATGGGCGCCGCGCCCTTGCGGCTGCGGCTGACCTCCTGCTTGTAGGACGAGTCGTTCTCCCACTCGCCCTGGACCTGGGCCTCCTCCATGGGCGCGTCCATCATCCGGCCGCCGAAGTCGGCCTTCTGGTCGAAGTAGCCGCCGCCGTCGTAGGGCCCCTGGGCCCACTGGTCGAGCTGCGGGAAGAGGCCCGTGCGGATCTGGTTCCAGGCGAAGGCGCACAGGTGCAGCGCCAGGCCGAAGAGCAGCAGGTAGCGGAACCCGACCATCACGCGGGCGACCTTGCCCCTCGGCAGCGCGCCGACCAGGGCGGAGCTCAGCAGGAGCAGCAGCCACCAGAGCTTCGGCGCGTCGGGCTCGTGCCAGGCGATCGTGAGGCCGATGAGCGCGACGGCAGCCCAGCGCAGGTCGATGACCTTCCAGGTGATGAGCACGATCAGGAGCAGGCCGAAGAGGTCGAGCAGCGACCACTCCTCGATCCAGGTGCCCGAGGCGCGGTCGACGCCGCCCGCGGCCAGGATCGACCAGCCCGGGGGCAGGTGAAGGGTCGCCCCGAGGCTCGTGGCCTCCTTGTCCCAGCCCACGGCCGGGATGCGGCCGCGGGTCGGGTAGGAGAGCGTGGCCTCGGCGAGCAGGGCGCCGCTGCGCACCTCGACGCCGTCTGGGGTGCCGTCAGCCGCGTGGTTGATGACGCGCGGCGTGCCGTCCACCGCGACCTGGCCGAGCACGCCGGGGCTCGTGGCCTCCAGCCGCCCGCCCTGGTGCAGCGTGCCGCCGAGCCGGTCCTGCACGACGAAGCCCTGCCCGTCCTGGCGGAGCCAGAGCGAGCGGTTCACGGTGACCTGGTCCGGCGGCGGGGCAGCCTGGCCGCGTCGAAGCTCGGTGAACTCGAGGCCCGCGCCGCGCGCGACGCGCCAGGCCGGCAGGCTGGCCCAGTCGGCGTCGAGGGAGGTGCGCTGCGGGTCCACGCCCGGCGCCCCGGTGATCTTCACCGAGCGGACCTCGGAGCTGGCCGCGAAGACCCAGATCTCCTCCTCGGGCCAGGGGGCGGGCGCCTCGGGCGCCGTGACGGCCGCCGCGGGGTCGGTGCTGCGGGCGCCGAGGGTGATGGTCCACTCGCCGGGGCGGAGCTGCACGCGCAGGTGCCCTTCCTGGTCGAGGCGGGCGGGCAGGCTGGAGGTCAGCGAGACGGGCTCGGTGCCCGGCGTGAGCGGCAGGCCGATGTCCATCTCGCGGCTGCGCCCCGAGACGCGCAGGCGCAAGCGGGTCGTCACGATCACGGGCACGCCGTCGTCGATGCGGCGGTGCACCTCCATCGCGAGGCGGTCCTCGTTCGTCTCCTCGGAGCGCGCGCCCTGGAGCCAGAGCAGCCCGTCCGCCTGGCGCCGGGGGAAGGGGACCGCCCGCCCGCGCACCGACAGGTCCAGCAGCGCCGCGGCGGAGGGCACGGCCAGGGACTCCGGCAGCCGGCTCCAGCTGAAGCGGCCGCGCACGGTGTGGGTTCCGGCTTCGAGCAGCACGTGGGGTACGTCGCCACGGTGGGCCAGCAGCGCGGGCTCACCGTCCGTGGTGACCTCCTCCGGCCAGTGCTCGACCGAGCCGGGCAAGGGCAGCTGGGTCTCCTCGTCCACCTGCACCGCCAGGGCGAAGCTGCCGCCGGCGTCGTTCAGCCTCAACTCCAGGCGGCCGGGCCAGGCGCAGAGCCGTCCGTCGTCCAGCACGGGGCAGCGGAGCCCGGGCGCGTCGTGCAGCACCCAGGCGACCCAGGGCTCCAGCGGGGCGGGGATCTCGGGCTCGGCGGCGGTGGCCGGCAGGCAGAGCAGCAAAGAGAGCGCGATCAGCAGCTTCATGGGGACTCCTCCGGGCCTCGGGAGGCTACCCCGTCGGCGCACTGGAGGCGCGATCGCGCAGCTCGCCCGCGCGGTCGATCGCTACTCGACGGCGGCCTTGAAGGCCGAGCCCGGGCGGAAGCGCACGACCCGCTTCGCGGCGATGGAGACCGGAGCCCCGGTCCGCGGGTTCCGCCCGGTGCGGGCGGCCCGATCCTTCGCCTGGAAGGTGCCGAAGCCGGGCAGGGCGACCTTGCCATGCACCGCCACGCCCCCCTGGATCGCCGCGAGCACGTCCGCGACCGCGCGGGCCGCGCCCTCGCGCGTCTTGTAGTGACCAGAATCCCAGAGGGCTTGGACGATCTGCGCTCGGTTCATGCTCGCTCCTGGGGTGGGGAGCGGACGATAGGACACGCGGTCGCGGGTGGCCAAGTCGCGGGCTACAGTGCCCCCAAGTCGGGAAACCCACACATGCGCATCGTCTACATCCAG
>JAJDAI010000777.1 GCA_029261955.1 Deltaproteobacteria bacterium
CCTGCAGCAGCAGGTAGAAGGTCGACTGACCCAGGCCCACGATCAGCATCCACATCGCCAGCTCGCGGATGCGCGCGGGCCCGCCGTCCGTGTAGACGGAGTCGATGAGGTGCTGCCAGAGCCAGGGAAAGGCCGTGACCAGGACGGCGTTGAGCAGGGTGAAGAGCACCAGCGCGGCGGCCACGGCGGGGTGCCCGGCCCAGACGCGGCGGAACCAGCGGAGGACGAGGCCGCTGCTCACGCCGCCCTCCCGTCCTGGAGGCGGGCCATGGCGGCGTAGAGCCCGCCCGCGGCCATGAGCTCTTCGTGGCTCCCGGACTCGGCGAGCAGGCCGCCGGCGAGCACGCAGATGCGGTCGCAGTCCCGGACCGTGGACAGGCGGTGGGCGACCGTGATGGTCGTGCGGCCCGCCTGGAGCCGCTCCATCGCGGCCTGCACGCGGGCCTCGGTCGCGGGATCGACGGCGCTCGTCGCCTCGTCCAGGACCAGGATCTCGGGGTCTCCCACGAGGGCGCGGGCGAAGGTGATCAGCTGGCGCTCGCCGCGGCTCAGGTTCGCGCCGCCCTCCGTCAGGGGGCGGTCCAGGGGCAGGTCGAGGTCCAACTGGGCGAGGGCCGCGCGGGCGGCCTCCGCGTCGCCGCCGAGGTTCTCGAGCACGGAGCCGGGAAAGAGGTGCACGTCCTGAAGGACCAGGCCGATGTGCCGTCGCAGGTCTTCCAGGCCGAAGTCCCGCAGGTCGATGCCGTTGATGCTCAGGCGACCCGCGGTGGGATCGCGGAAGCGCAGCAGCAGGTTCAGCAGGGTCGTCTTGCCGCCGCCGGTCGCGCCGACGATGCCCACGTGGCTGCCCGCGGGCACGTCCAGGTCGATGCCGCGCAGGACCGGGGCGTCGGCGCGGTAGGCGAAGTGCACGTCCTCCAGCCGCAGGCTCTGCACGCCGTCGGGCCAGGGCGTCGGCTGCTCCGGATCGGCCACCGCGGGCGGGGTGTCCAGCAGCTCCCCGATGCGCACCGACGCGGCGCGCGCGCGCTCGACCGTGGCCAGGTTGTGGGACAGCCGCAGCAGGGGGTGGAACATCTGCCGCAGGTAGCCCAGGCCCATCATCAGCAGGCCCAGCGTCATGGTGCCCTCGGCGACGCGGCTGGCTCCGATGAAGAGCAGCAGCACGATGCCGAGGGTGCGCACCGACGCGACCGAGTTGAAGTACCAGACTGGCTGCAGCGACGCCTTCCAGTCGGTGTCGAAGACCTCGCGGTTGAGCTCCTCCGCGCGCTCGTTGGCCCAGGCCAGCCGGTCGAACTGGCGCAGCGTCGGCATCGCGCGGATGTGCTCGGTCAGGAAGCCCGTGAGCTTCGCGCGCACGGCGCGCACGGCGAGGAAGCGCTGCGGCGAGACCCGGCGGAACAGCCAGAAGAGCAGCAGGTAGGGCGGCAGCACGACAAAGACGAGCGGCAGGACCTGCGGGGACCTGAAGGCGAGGATCCCGAACATGCCCACGAAGAGCAGGATGTCCGCGGGGACGGCGAGGATGACCTCCGTGAAGAGGATGCGCAGGGCCTCGGTGTCGCCCTGGACCCGCGTGATGAGGCGGCCCGAGGGGTGCTCGTCGTGCAGCGCGAGGTCGTGGTGCACGAGGTGGCCGAACAGCAGCTGCTTGAGGTCGAGCATCGCGCGCTGGGCCGCGACCTCCACCGTCAGCCGGCCGCCGTAGCGCAGCACCAGCGTGCCCACGAGGATGGCGAGGAAGAGGAAGGCCTTGCCCGCGACGCCGCGGTGGTCGCCGTTGGCCAGGTCGACGTCGATCGCCTGCTGGACGATCAGCGGGCCCGCGAGGTTCAGCGCGGTCGCCATCAACAACGACGAGCAGCCCGCGATCACGAGGGCCCGGCTGGCCCGGAAGTGGGGCACCAGCCGCCAGAGGGGGTGGCGGGATCGGCTCACGGGGACGGGGTCAGCAGCCCATCGCCTGCTGGAGCTTCGTCAGATCCTCGCGGTGGCCGGCGACGATGACCGCGTCGCCGGTCTCCACCTTGAAGTCCGCGTCCGGCCGGAAGTGGCGGCTGCCGTCGGCCCGCTTGACGGCCAGCACCAGCACGCGCCAGATGCGGCTGTAGTTGGCCTCCATGATGGTCTGGCCGTTCAGTTCCGCGCCTCCGCTCATGACCACCTCCTCGATGAAGAGATCCGGGAAGTCGCCGAGCTTGGCGAGGTCCAGGAAGTCGACGACGCCCGGGCGCAGGAGCATGTGGGCCATGCGCTGCCCACCGATCTGCGTGGGCGCGACGACGCGGTCTGCCCCCGCGCGGCGCAGGCGCTTGGCGGCCGTCTCGTCGTCGGCGCGGCTGAGCACGAGGATGTCGCGGTTCATCTCCTTCGCCGACAGGACGACGTAGGTGTTGATGGCGTCCGTGGAGGTGGCCACGGCGATGGAGTCGGCCCGGTCGATGCCCGCGTGGCGCAGGACCGCCTCGTCCGAGGCGTCGCCTTGCACCGCGTGAAAGCCGTCGTGTCGCGCCCGCTCGATGGACTCGCCGTCCGGTTCGACGACCACGACCACACGCCACTCGGCAGCCAGGCTCACGCAGATCTCGCGGCCCAGTCGGCCGTAGCCGCAGACGATGGTGTGGCCGCTCAGCTTGGGGAGTTCCCGTTCCATGCGTCTCCTCGTGATGGCCCGTTGGAGCGAGCCTTCCACGACCCCCTCGAAGAAGGTCCGGGTGAGCACCAGCAACACGTACGAGCCCACGCCCATGCCGCCGACGATGAGCAGCGATACGAACATCTGGCCGGGGCGGGAGAGCTCGTGCACCTCGCCGAACCCGACCGTCGTGATGCTGATGAGCACCATGTAGAAGCAGTCCCACCAGGGCCAGCCCTCGATCAGCCGAAAGCCGAGCGTGCCACCGCCGAGCAGGATGACCAGCGCGAACAGGGGCAGGTACCACGCCGCGTCCGTGGGGAGCTTTGCGTTCAGGTCCAGCCGGGCGGCTGGGAGCTTGGGGCGA
>JAJDAI010000778.1 GCA_029261955.1 Deltaproteobacteria bacterium
GCTGCTGTTCAAGCGCGAGGACCGGATCCTGGACGCGCGCCTGACCGCGGGCGTCGAGGTGACGCTCATCTACTCGATCATGGTCCTCATCCAGGGCTCGATCTGGGGCAAGCCCACCTGGGGCACCTATTGGGACTGGGACCCGCGGCTGACCTCCATGGCGATCATGGGCGTGATGTTCGCTGGCGTGCTGTCGCTGCGCTCCTTCGCTGAGGGGCCGGGCCGCAAGGCGCTCTGGACCGCCGTCGCGACGGTCGTCGCCTACGTGGACGTGCCGATCGTCTACTTCTCCGTGAAGTTGACGGACCGCACGCTGCACCAGGGAATGAGCTCGCCGACCAGCGTGTCTGCTGCCTACCACTGGCCCCTGCGGGCCAACGCCTTCGCCCTGCTCTTCATCGGCATCTGGCTGATCGGGCGGCGCGCGAAGCTCATCCTGCTTCAGAGCGCGGACGAGGCGACCGGCGCCCCGCCCCCCACCGACGACGGCCTCGTGGCCGGCATGGAGGGCTGACCTCATGGAACAGACCACCGAGACACAAGGCATGCCGTTCAGCGGCGAAATCCAGGGAGGCGAAGGCTACGTCGTCGCCGCCTGGGGCATCAGCCTGGCCGTGTTGCTGGCCTACGTGATTGCGGTCACGGTTCGGCTCCAGCGGATGCAGAAGAAGAGGCAGCAATGAGTCCCAAGATCCTCCTGGCCGCAGCGCTGGCGCTCGCAGGCGTCGGCATCCTCTACGTGTCCCTGGGCAACCTGGGCAACAACCTCGTCTACTACTGGACCCCGACCGAAGTGATCGACGCGGGCGAGAAGGCCTACTCGGCCAACGTCCGCCTCGGCGGCATGGTCAAGGCCGGCTCCATCGACTGGGACGAGCGCGCCCTGGACCTCAAGTTCACGGTCACGGACGGCGTGAAGGACGTGCGGGTGCACGCCGCCGCGATGCCGCCGCAGATGTTCCGCGAGAACATCGGCGTGGTCGTCGAAGGATCGATGACCCAGGGCGGTGTCTTCGAGTCCGAGAAGCTGCTGGTGAAGCACGACAACCAGTACAAGGCGCCTGAGGACGGCCGCGCTCCCGACATGGAGCAGATGATGAAGACCATGTCTGGCGCCGATCTGTGAACAGCTCCCTCGGGCAACTCCTCATCCTGACAGCCCTCTGCACGGCAAGCGCCGGCGCGGTGGTCGGCTTCGCCACGGGTCGCAGCCGCTCGGAGAAGGGCATCCTCTGGACCCGACGCCTCGCGGCGGCCTGCTCCTGGGCCCTGATCGGCGCCAACGTCGTGATGGTCAAGGCGCTGCTCCAGCGCGACTTCACCGTGCGCTACGTGGACCAGGTCGGCTCGCACGACGTGCCCGACTTCATCGCCGTGGTGTCGCTCTGGTCGGCGCTGGAGGGCTCGATCCTCTTCTGGGGCGCCGTGCTGGGCGTCTACGTGCTCGGCTTCCTGTGGGCGATGAAGGACCGACAGCGGGACCTCATGCCCTACGCGCTGGCCACGATCTGCGTCGTGGGGGCGTTCTTCGCCTTCCTGATCGCGGGCCCCGCGGACCCCTTCGCCGCCGTCACGCCGCGGTCCTTTCACGGCGGCCCGAACCCGCTGCTCCAGAACCACTACCTGATGATCGTGCACCCGCCGACGCTGTACCTCGGCTACGTGGGCATGACGATCCCCTTCTCCATGGGCATCGCGGCGCTGCTGGCCGGCCGGCTCGGCACGGCCTGGATGCGCTCAATGCGCCTCGCCATGCTGGTGCCCTGGGGCTTTCTCAGCATCGGCATCGTGCTCGGCGGCTGGTGGGCCTACGAGGTCCTCGGCTGGGGCGGCTACTGGGCCTGGGACCCGGTCGAGAACGCCTCGTTCCTGCCCTGGCTCTCCGGCACGGCCTTCCTGCACGCCGCCATGCTCCAGGAGCGGCGCGGCATCCTGAAGGGCTGGACCCTGGTCCTGCTGCTCGCGACCTTCGCGCTGACCATCCTGGGCACCTTCATGACGCGCTCGGGCGTGTTCAACTCGGTGCACAGCTTCACGCAGTCGCCGATCGGCCCGATCTTCCTGGTCTTCCTGGCCATCGTGATGATCGTGTCCGTGGTGCTGCTCTCGCTCCGCATGCACCTGATGGAGCCCGACGGCGAGTTCAAGTCGCCCGTGTCCCGCGACGCCGCCTTCGTGCTCAACAACCTGCTCTTCACCGCCTTCACCTTCGTGGTCCTGGTCGGCACGGTCTTCCCGCTGCTGGCGGAGGCCGTGCGCGGGGTCAAGGTCTCCGTGGGCGAGCCCTACTTCAACCTGCTGTCGGTGCCCATCGGCGTCGCCATCGTCTTCCTCATGGGGGTGGGCCCTGCCCTGCCCTGGGGACGCGCGACGCCGGCGGAGACCCAGAAGGCGCTGATGATGCCGGCCATCGCCGGCGCGGTGCTCTGCCTGATCGCCTTTGCCATCGGCTGGCGCACCTTCTGGGTGCAGGCGACCTGGTTCGTCTCGGGCTTCGCAGGCGCCGTCACGCTGCGGGATCTCTGGACCCCGGTCGCGGCCATCCGCCGCCGGTCCTCGATGGGCCTGGGCGCGGCGATCAGCGAGGCCTACCGCCGCGGTCGCCGACGGGTCGGAGGCCAGGTCGTGCACCTTGGCGTCGCGCTGATGGCCATCGCCATCGCGACCTCGTCGTCCTACCAGGTCACTGAGGAGCTGGTCCTCGACCGCGGGGAGACGGCGGAGGTCGCCGGCTGGACCCTGCGCTTCGACGGCACCACGAAGACCCAAGAGCCCCACCGCCAGGTCGTCGCGGCCTCGATCGTTGTGTCGAAGGACGGCGCGGAGGTCACGACCTTGCACCCGGCCATGAACCGCTACAAGGGGCAGATGAACCCCATCGGCACGCCCTCGGTGCACAGCCGGCTCGGCGGGGATCTCTACCTCAGCGCCATGCAGATCGACGACGCCGGCGCCTACGTCGGCCTGCGCGTCTTCATGAACCCGCTGGTCGCATGGATCTGGCTGGCCGCCGGCGTGATGGTGCTGGGCTGCCTCATCGCGGCCTGGCCGAGCCGCGCCGCCCGCGCCGCCTCGGCCGAAGGTGGGGACCCGGAGCCCGCCACGGAGGCCGCGGCATGACCCGACGTCGCAAGCTGCACTGGGGGGTGCTCCTGGCCGGCCTGCTGCCGATCGGGGTGCTCGTCGCGGTGCTGGGGCGCGGCTTCAGCCTGGACCCCGGCTACATCGCCAGCCCGTTGATCGACCAGCCGGCGCCGGACTTCGAGCTGCCGCGGCTGTCGGATGGCGCGATGATCTCGCGGGAGTCGCTCGAGGGTCGCCCCGCGGTCGTGAACTTCTGGGCCACCTGGTGCGCCTCCTGCCCCCAGGAGCACCCCCTGCTGGTGCGCGGGGCCGCGGAGTACGCCGGCCGGGCCGCCTTCGTGGGCGTGGCCTACAACGACAAGAACGAGGCGATCAACGGCTGGTTGAAGCGCCATGGCGGGGCCACCTTCCCCACCCTCGTGGACGTGAACGGCAAGGCGGCCATCGCCTACGGCGTCTACGGCGTGCCCGAGACCTACGTCATCGACTCCGCTGGGACCGTGCGCTTCAAGCACACCGGCCCCATCTATTTGCCTTTGCTGCGAAAGCAGTTGGACTCGCTCCTCTGATGCGCTCCTTCATCATCTTGATCTGGATCCTCGCGCTGGGCGCGGTCACCCCTGCGGCCGCGCAGGGCTGGACCGAAGACCGCGGCGAGCTCGGCACCGAGGCCGACGAGCTGGCGTTGGGCCAGGACGTCCAGCGCAACGTCGGCCCGCCGGCCGGGGCTCCCCGAACGGGAGCGGAGCTGATGGCCTCGCTGACGCGCGTGGCCTTGGGCATCCGCTGCCCTTCGTGCCTGAGCCACAGCATCAACGACTCCCCCTCGGAGAACGCCCGCAACATGAAGCGCCAGACGCGCGCCATGCTGGCGGCCGGCTACGACGAGCAGCAGGTTCGCGACTACTTCCAGTCGGCCTACGGCGAGTTCGTGCTGATGATGCCGAAGGCCGAGGGCTTCAACCTGATCGTCTTCGCGACGCCCGTCGCGCTGGTCCTGCTGGGGCTCGGCGCCGTTGGCTGGACCCTGAAGCGGAAGCGCTCGGACGAAGCGGTGGCCGGGGTCGGCTGGAGCGAGGACGAGGCGGACAAAAAGGCAGATGACCTGGACCCCTGGCTGCAGAAGGTCCGGGAGGAGTTGAAGCGCGATGGGTGAGGTCGACTACCTTCCGGGGATCGTGGCGGTGGTCGTGGGCCTCGGCCTCGGCGGCGTGCTGGCGATGCTGCAACGCGGTGCGGCGGCGGCGGGCAGCGAGCCCGAGGCCCGCGTTGCCGACCTGCGGCACCGCAAAGCCCAGCTCCTGGAGGCCCTGCGGGACCTCGAGGACACCGCGGGTGCCCAGGGCATCCAGGCAGCCTCCAGCGAGCGCGCGGAGCTCGAGAAGCGCGCTGCAGCGGCCATGCGGGACCTCGCGGCCATCGAGAAGGCCGGGGGCAAGAAGGCGAAGCGTGCACCCGAAGCGCCCCCTGCGCCGGGCGGCATGTCGCCCCAGCTCAAGGGCATGCTCCAGGGCGGCGTGGTCGTGGCCTTCGGCGCGCTGCTGGTCTTCGCGCTCCAGATGGGCACCACCCCCCGGACCGAGGGCATGGGGCCCACCGGCGCCGCCCCCATCGGCTCGCGCGCCGAGAAGCCACCCGCGGCCGGCAACGAAGGCGGCCAGGTCGGTGGCGTCCCGAAGACGCTCCAGCCGAAGCCCTCCCAGCGCGTCGACGCAGCCCGCGCGGCCGTGGCCGCGAACGCCGAGGACTCGGCTGCCTGGGCCGAGCTGGGCTACGCCCTGGTCGAAGCCGAGGGCTGGATCGACGTCTGGAACACGGCCGGCGAGCTGCTGAAGCGCGCCCCCACCGACCCCGACGGCCTCGTGCTCCAGGGCATCGTGCGCATGGCCATGGGCCAGGACGCGTCCGCGAAGGCCCTGGTGGGTCAGGCGCTGGCGGCGCAACCGGATCACGTGATCGCGCTGTCCTACGACGGCACGCTGGCGCTGCG
>JAJDAI010000779.1 GCA_029261955.1 Deltaproteobacteria bacterium
GCTCGCGAGCGAGATCGGCGCGGGGCTCATCGTCGTGGGCACCCACGGCCGCGCCGGACTCGGCCGGGTGCTGCTCGGCTCGGTCGCGCAGCGAATCGTTCGGAACGCGCTCGTCCCGGTCACTGTGGCCCGGTGGGACGCCCCCCTGGACGACTCGTGATCCAACGCCAGTTTGCGCTGCGACTTCCCCGCGCAGTTCGGTGGCTCGGCGGGCGATGACGTCAAGCGCCACAACACGGACCTGATGACGCAGCTCGGCCTCACCGAACGGGACGTCGCCGGGCTGCGGGTGCCCAGCCGCTGAGCAACTCGTGGGATTTCGGGGTCAGACCCCATCCAGCCCACAGCCCCCACTCAGCCGATCTGCTCCCAGGCCGCGAGCCGGCGGGGTGTCGGTCGACGCAGCCCGCCGCCGCGAACCGCTAGGCTTGCCGCATGCATCGAGCCCTCTTCCGTCCAGCCTGCGGCGGCTGCGCCGTGAAGGAGCGGGAAGCGTGCACGCCGGCCCCGCTTCTAGCTCTTCGTGAAAGGTCGTCTTGAATGAGTGAACGCATCACGGCAAGCAGCCCCTGGTGGGGCGCCGTCTCGCTGGACGAGCGGCGGCGCTGGTCCGGGAGGTTGGGCCCCTTCGAGATGTGGCTGAACCTGCAGGGCGGCGAGGTGACGATCGCCCACCGCCACGGGCCAGATCCGCTCCAGGTGGGCCGCGGCAGGGCCAGCGCCGCGGAACCACCCGAGGATGCGGAGTGGCTGCGGTGCCCGACCAGCCAGTCGGCGCTCGAGCTGAGCCCGGCACTCGCGGATCGGCCCATCGTCGTGCGGCCGGAGGTCCCGCTGCGTCTCCTTCCGGGCGACTCGACCGAGCTGCGGATCAGCACGCCGCTCTGGCTTCGCCTGGACGCCGGCTTGCCCGCGCACCGCCTGCTCGACGTGCCGACTTTTCGCCCCTCGGACACCTGGTTCGGCCCCTCGCCTCGCGAAGGGGAGCTCTGCTACGCAAGCCGCACGCGGGCGAGGCTGGCCGCCGCGTCGGAGGGCCTGACGACGACGCGCGCGCACACGCTGCTCGCGTTGACGAACGGGGGCTCCGACAGCCTGTTGGTCGACCGAATCAACCTGCCTGTGCCCCGCCTTGGTCTGTACCTCGGCGACGGCGGCCTGCTCTGGACTGACGGCCTCTCGGTGGCCCGTCAGCCGGGAGAGGAGCTGGTGGAGGTCAGCATCCAGCGCGGGCTCCCGCCCCGGCTGGCCGGTGCCCGGAGGGTCGCGGAGCCGCGCAACCCGGAGCACGGCAATGTGTTCGTTCGCGCCATGACGTCGTTGCTGGGTTGAGGAGGCAGAGATGAACGACCTGTTTGAACAGATCACCACCTGGGTGATGTCCCCCGTTGCGCTGTCCTGGCTGCGCGCCCTGCTGCTGCTCGTGGGCGGCGCCGTGGCGGTCCGGGCCCTCACGGCCTCCGCCGGACGCGCGGCGCAGGCCCGCTGGAACCCCCAGGCGGCGATGCTGGCTCGGCGCACCGTGTCCCTCGTCGGCTGGACTCTGCTCGGCGCGAGCGTGCTGCGCCAACTGGGCTTCGAGCTCAGCGTGCTCATGGGGGCCGCGGGCGTCCTCACCGTCGCCGCGGGCTTCGCCTCGCAGACCGCGGCCAGCAACCTCATCAGCGGGCTGTTCCTGATCGGGGAGAGGCCCTTCGTGGTCGGCGACGTGATCAGGGTCGACGCGGTGACCGGCGAAGTGACCGACATCGATCTCGTCTCGGTCAAGCTGCGGACCTTCGACAACCTGCTCGTGCGCGTGCCCAACGAGACCCTGTTGAAGTCACAGATCACCAACATCACCCACTACCCGATCCGGCGGGTGGATCTGCAGCTGGGGGTCGCCTACCACGAGGACATCGAGCGCGTGATCGAGGTCCTGCAGGACCTGGCCTTCCGGGAGCCGCTCTGCCTCGACGAGCCAGAGCCCCTGGTCATCCACAAGGGCTTCGGGGACTCGGCGGTCCTGCTCCAGTTCTCGGTCTGGGCCGCACGCACGAACTTCCTGGATGTGCGCACCCGGCTGCAGATCGAGATCAAGAAGGCCTTCGACGAGGCGGGGATCGAGATCCCCTTCCCGCACCGCACCATCTACGCGAGCTCCCAGACCCGCCCCCTGCCCGTCCGCGTCCAGGGCGGGGAGCCTTCGGGGTCCTGAGTTCGCAGGCTCGCGGTCGGGCTTGAGGGTGGTCGGCTGCGGACCCTTCGCTAGCGTGAACCTCGTTCGGGCACGAGAAGTGCATCCGTGCATGCCACCGAGCGCTGTCGCTTTCGGCGGCTGCGCGCTCCGCTCTGGGAGCTGATGTTGACGAGTCGCCTGCTGCTGCTGCTCTGCTCGCTCCTCATCACACCCACGGCGGCGTTGGGGGCCCGGCGGGCCGCTGTCGTCGAGGTGGACCCGGAGATCGAAGCCCGCTGGGTGAGCTGGTCCACAGTCGAAGGGCCCGCGTTGTCCGGACGGTTGCAGGCCGCCGACGCGAGGATCGAGCTGGCCCGCCGGCACCTCGCGGGCGAGGTGGCCCTGTCCGTGGCCTGGCCCCACCTGGCCGAAGCACCGCTGGGCTCCCGAGCCTGGCTGGCCGCCCGGAGGACTCAGCTCGATGTGCAGGCCCTGCGGCGCGCGCAGGAGAGCCGTTCGAGCGACCCCACCCTCGGCAGCGCGACCCGAGACGCCGAACGCACGCTGGGGAGGGACCTCGCGATCGCAGCGGAGGAGGCCGCGGAGTCCGCCGAACGGGCGGTGCTCCTGCTCCTGGACGACCTCGTGGTGCGCGTGCCAGCCCTCGAGCAGGCGAGCCTCGACGCGCTGCGGGCCGTCTTCGACCGGAGTCGCTTCGAGATCGAGCTGGGGTGGCTCCTGGCCGCGGCCGCGCCCCGCCCGACGATCGAGGCCGAGGCGCTCGCGCTGCAGTCCCTCCAGGATCAGTGGGCCGACGCCGTGCGCGCAGCGCGGGAAGGCGCAGCGAGGGGCCCCGAGGCGGAGGCTGACGGTGAGCCGGTGCCGGCCGAGGCCGTGGCCGAGGGAATGGCGTCCCCCCTGGAGGCCGCGGTGCTCTCCTTCCGGCACGCCCTGAACCCGAGCCCGGGCACGGCGGCGATCCTGCGGGCCTGGTGCGACGCGCGCGGCCTGCCGCCGGACGCGCCGCTGGACCGGCCGCTCGAGCTGATCGCCGCCGCGCAGCGGGCGACGGAGGAGGCTCAGCTCGCCGCAGTCGAAGAGGCGCGACTGGCGGAGGAGAGCGCCCAACAGGCGGTGCAGGAAGCCGAGGCCGCTCGCCGGGAGGCCCACGACGCGCGGAGTCGT
>JAJDAI010000780.1 GCA_029261955.1 Deltaproteobacteria bacterium
CGCGGGGGTGCTGTCGTCGTCGTCCGCGGGGGTGCTGTCGTCGTCGTCCGCCGGGGTGCTGTCGTCGTCGTCCGCGGGGGGCTCGGTGGCGTCGTCGTCGTCCGCCGGGCTGCTGTCGTCGTCGTCCGCCGCGTCGTCGTCGTTCGCCGCGTCGTCGTCGTCGTCGACCAGGTTGTTCTGGCCGTCGTCGCCGAGCTCGGGGATGTCGGGCAGCCCGCCGGACCCGGCCCGCTCGTCCACCGAGCATCCGAGCGTCAGCAGCAGCAACCCCAACAGCGCGATTCGAATCCAGCTCACCATCGTCTCCATCCCCGGCCAGGCAGGGGCGACTATCCCAGGATCTCCGGCGCGATGCGCGGACAAAGCGAGCTGCGGGCCCAGCCGAGGCTGAGGATCGTGCGCCTCCGGCCCTGCGGGCCTCCACGAGGCCGACAGCAAAGGAAGACCCGGAGCGAGCCCGCCCACACCCCGGACCCGGGGCCTGCTGCGCACGGCGCCCCCTGCCCTGGCAGACTTCCCTCATGGGCAAGAAGAAGCAGAAGCAGCAGCGCCGTGAGTTCCCTGTCGCCGAGCAGCCCGGCACCGGCTTTGGTGGCCTGGCCGCGGCCCTGGTCGCGGGAGGGCTGGCCAAGGCCAAGGCCCCGGAACCTGCCGCCGCGCCGGAGCCCCCGCCCGCACCGAAGAAGGCCCCCAAGGAAGCGAAGGCCCCCAAGGTCGCCCCAGTCGCCACGACCCCGGGCCCCGGCACCCTGCTCAAGGGCAAGGCCGTCGTGCGCCAGGAGCGCAAGGGCCACGGCGGCAAGACGGTGACCGTCATCGACGGCGTCGCCATCAGCCGGGTCGACGACCTGGACGCGCTCGCGAAGACGGTGCGCAAGGCCCTGGGCGCCGGCGCGCGGGTCGACGGCGGCACCCTCGTCGTGCAGGGCGATCAGCGCGAGGCGGCCTCGGCCTGGCTGACGAAGCAGGGCGCGAGCGTCGTCATCGGGAACTGAGCGCGCTCGGGTGCTCAGTCCTGATCCCAGCTCGTGATCCCGTACTTCTCGATCCGGTACAGCAGCACGTGCCGGGGCACCCCCAGGTAGCGCGCCGCCGCGCTCTTGTTGCCCCCGTGGATGCGGATCGCCTCCTCCACCAGCCGCCGCTCCAGGTCCGGCAGCGGCAGGCCCCCCTTCGGCATGGACAGCTCCCAGGGCTCGGAGTCGAGCCGAACCCGCAGCACGGTCCCCTGCCCGGCCTCCGGCTCGGCGACCTCCTCCGCCACCGGCAGGTCGTCGACCGCCACCTCGGGCCCGGCGGCCAGCAAGGCCACACGCCGGGCGCAGTTCTCGAGCTGCCGGACGTTGCCGGGCCAGCGGCGTCGCCGCAGGGCATCCGCCGCCTCCACGGACAGGGTCAGCACGCGCCCCGCGGCCCGCGCCTGGGCGTTCAGGAAGAGCTCGAAGAGCGGCACGATCGCGGCCCTCCGCTCGCGCAGCGGCGGCACCCGCAGGGGCAGGACAGCGAGGCGGTAGTAGAGGTCCTCGCGAAAGCCCCCGGACTGGAGCTCGGCCCCGAGCTCCCGGTGCGTGGCCGCGATGATCCGCACGTCGACCGGGATCGGCCGCTCGGCCCCCACCGGCTCGACGGCCCGCTCCTGAAGCACCCGCAGCAGCTTCGGCTGAAGCTCGATCGGCAGATCACCGATCTCATCGAGCAGCAGGGTCCCTCCGTTCGCGGCCCGAAAACGCCCCTCCCGTGCGCGCTGCGCCCCGGTGAAGGCCCCGCGGGTGTGCCCGAAGAGCTCCGCCTCCAGCAGCTCCGCCGGGATCGCCGCGCAGTTCACGGCCACAAAGGGGCCCTTCGAGCGGTCCGACAGCCGGTGCAGCTCCCGCGCGACGAGCTCCTTGCCGCTGCCGCTCTCGCCGCTCAGCAGCACCGGCAGGTCCGAGCCGGCGACGCGCCGCACCTGATCCATCAGCCGGTTCATGGCGTCGGAGACGACCAGCATCGGGCGGCTGCCGCTGGCCTCCACCTGGGAGCGCAGGCTCCGGTTCTCGCGCAGCACGCGCCGGTGCTGGGCCGCGCGGCGGAGCTTCAGGACCAGGGCGTCCCGGGCCACGGGCTTGGTGATGTAGTCGTAGGCGCCGGCCTGCATCGCGGCGACGGCGGTGTCCACCGAGCCGAAGGCGGTGAGCACGAGCACGGGGACCTCGTCGTCCAGCCGACGGATCGCCCGCAGGACCTGCATCCCGTCGACCCCGGGCATCTTCAGGTCGGTCAGCACGACGTCGGCGCGCTCGGCTTCGAAGGCGGCGATGGCCTCGGCCCCGCCCCCGCAGGCCGTGACGCGGAAGCCGGCCCCGCCGAGCTGGATGGTCGTGATCTCGCGCAGGGCGTCGTCGTCGTCGACGAACAGGACATGCACCGGCTCAGCGCCCACCGTCGCCCCCCTTCGGCAAACGCAGCTCGAAGGACGCGCCACCCAGGCTCGCCTCGCCCAGGTTCAGCGTGCCGCCGTGCTCCGTCAGCACGCGCCTGCTCAGGGCCAGCCCCAGCCCCGTACCGCCAGGCCGCGTCGAGTAGTAGGGGTGGAAGACCGCCGCCCGCTCCCCCTCGGCCACGCCGGGCCCCGCGTCCTCGACCCGCGCGAAGAGCGGCAGCGCCGCCTCCTCGTCGATCCCGGACACGAGCCGCACGCGCCCGCCGTCGGGCTGCACCTGCATGGCGTTGAGCACGAGGTTGAGCAGCACCTGCCGGACCGCGCCGGCGTCCAGGTGCACCGTCGGCAGGGCGGAGCAGCGCTGGTGGTCGATGGCCACGCCCCGCTGGGCCGCCTCGGGGGAGACCAGCTGCACGACCTCGTCGGCCAGATCCGCCAGGTTTGCGGGCACCAGCTCGGCCCGCTCGCGGCGCGCGAACCTCAAGAAGCGGGTCAGCACGCCGTCCAGACGCTCGGTCTCCTGGGTCAGGAGCTGCGCGACGCGTCGCTGCTGATCGTCGGCCTGCTCAGCGTCCCGCAGGATCTCGGCCCCGCCGCGGATGGCCCCCAGCGGGTTCCGGATCTCGTGCGCGAGGCCGGCCGTCAGGAAGCCCATGGCGGCCTGGTGCTCCGACTGGACCAGCCTCTCCTGCGCCTGCTGGAGCTCCTCCAGGGCGGCGTCCCGCTCGGTGATGGTCTCTTCACGATCCACCAACAGCGCGCGCAGCCGCGCCGACGTGCCCCGCTCCCGGTCCACGAACCAGCCCACCAGCCAGCCGATCCCGCCGTAGAGCAGGATCTCCGCGACCTTGTCGATGGTCGAGGCCGGGTCCGCGTGCAGCCCCATCAGCCCAAAGGCGTGAGGCACGTAGACGACGATGATCACCGCCGCGCTCAGCACGCCGCCGCGCACGCCCCAGCCCCAGGCCGCGGCCAGGATCGGCAGGTAGAAGAGCCGCCGGTACAGGTGGTGGGGGGAGGCGCCGTGCTCGTGCCCGGCGGTGTAGTGCAGGGTCGTCAGCGCGGCGATCGCCAGCGCGATGCCGCCGACGCGCAGCCAGGAGGCTCGAGGGTCCGAGCTCATGCCGCCTCCTCGTCCTGCGCCCGCCGCAGCTGGCCCTTGCGCCACAGGAACCAGACGGCCGGCACGATCACCAGGGTCAGCACCGTCGAGGTGAGCAGGCCACCGACCATCGGCGCCGCGATGCGCTTCATCACGCGCGTCCCGGTCTCGGTGCCGAGCATCACCGGCAGCAGGCCGAGCACCGTCGTCGCCACCGTCATCACCTTCGGCCGCACGCGGTCCACGGCGCCCTCGATGGTCACGGCCTTCAGATCCTCGACCGAGATCAGCCGCCCCTCCCGCTTCCAGCGCTCCCAGCACTCGTCCAGGTAGACGATCATCACGACGCCGGTCTCCGCCGCCAGCCCCGCCAGCGCGATGAAGCCGACCCCCACCGCCACGCTCAGGTTGAAGTCGAGGATCCAGAGCAGCCAGATGCCGCCGACCAGGGCGAAGGGCAGCGTGCCGAGCACGATCATCGTCTCGGGCAGGTTCCCGAAGTGGATGAAGAGCAGCAGGAAGATGAGGACGAGCGTGACCGGCACGACGATGCGCAGCCGCGCGTTGGCCCGCTCCATGTACTCGTACTGCCCCGACCAGGCGATGGACACGCCCGGCGGCAGGGTCACGCCCTGCTTCACGGCCTCCTTCGCTGCGGCCACGTAGCCGCCGATGTCGCTGGTCTCCAGGTCCACGAAGATCCAGGCCGTGCGCCGCGCGTTCTCGCTCTTGATGGCCGGCGGGCCCTTCTTGACCGAGATGTCCGCGACCGCCCGCAGCGGCACCGTGTGGCCCATGGGCGTCGGCACGGCCACGCTGCCGAGCTTGTCGAGGTCGTCGCGCAGCTCGCGCGGGAAGCGGATGTTGACCGGGTAGCGCTCCAGCCCCTCGACCGTCCAGGTCACGTTCATGCCGCCGAGCGCGGTCTTCACCACGTCCTGCACGTCCCCGACCGTCAGCCCGTAGCGCGCCGCGTCGTCCCGCCGGATGTCCACGTCGACGAAGTTCCCGCCCACGACGCGCTCGCTGTAGACGCTCAGCGTGTCGGGCAGGTCGGCGATCAGGGCCTCGATCTGCTGGCCCACCTCGGACAGCACCTCCAGGTCGTCGCCCAGCAGCTTGATGCCCACCGGCGTCTTGATGCCCGTCGCGAGCATGTCGAGCCGCGTCTTGATGGGCATGGTCCAGGCGTTGGTGAGGCCGGGGAACTGGACGCTGGAGTCCAGCTCGTCGATGACGTCCTCGATGGTCTTGCCCTCGGGCCAGCTGGCTGTGTCCGTGAGCAGGATCGTGGTCTCGAACATCGACAGCGGCGCCGGATCCGTCGCCGTGCCCGCCCGCCCGGCCTTGCCCAGCACGTGGGCCACCTGCGGATGGCTGGCGATGATGCGGTCGGTCTGTTGGAGCAGCTCGCGCGCCTTGGTGATCGAGATGCCCGGCGGCGTCGTCGGCATGTAGAGCAGGTCGCCCTCGTTGAGCGGGGGCATGAACTCCGAGCCCACCTGGGACAGCGGCCACAGGGCCAGCGCGCCGCCGATCACCGCCAGCGCGATCACCGTCTTCGGGACCTTCAGCACGCCCCGGATGAAGGGCGCGTAGCTCCAGCGCAGGGCCCGGGTCAGCGGGTTCTTCGCCTCGGGGCGGATGCCGCCGCGCACGAAGTAGTAGAGCAGCACGGGGATGACGGTCACCGCGAGCAGCGAGCTGGCGCCCATGGCGAAGGTCTTGGTGAAGGCCAGGGGCCGGAAGAGGCGCCCCTCCTGAGCCTGGAGCGCGAAGACCGGCAGGAAGCTCACCGTCACCACGAGCAGCGAATAGAAGAGCGCGGGCCCGACCTCGCGCGCCGCGCCGATCACGACGTCGATGTGCGGTCGATCGGGGTACCGCTCCTTGTGCTTGTGCAGGTTCTCCACCAGCACGATCGACGCGTCGACCATCACCCCGATGGCGATGGCGATGCCGCCGAGGCTCATGATGTTCGCGTTCAGGCCCAGGGCCTTCATGCCCAGGAACGACACCAGGATGCCGACGGGCAGCGTGAAGACCGCCACGAGCGCCGAGCGCAGGTGGAAGAGGAAGAGCAGGCAGATCAGGGCGACGACGATCAGCTCTTCGATGATCTTCGTCTGCAGGACCTTGATGGCCCGCTCGATGAGCGTGGAGCGGTCGTAGGAGGTGTGGATCTCGACGCCCTCGGGCAGGCCGCGCTTGAGCTCCTCCAGGCGCTCCCCGATCCGCTTGCTCACGGCCAGCGCGTTCTCGCCGAAGCGCATCACCACGATGCCGGTGACCACCTCGCCCTGGCCGTTCATGTCGACGACGCCGCGACGGATCTCCGGCCCCAGCTGCACCCGCGCGACCTGCTTGAGCAGGATGGGCGTGTGCCCCTCGCGGTCGACGCCGATGGGGATGCCCTCCAGGTCATCCAGGCTCGTGATGTAGCCCTTGCCGCGCACCATGAACTCGGTCTCGGCCATCTCGAGCAGGCGGCCGCCGACGTCGGTGTTGGAGCGCTGGATGGCCTTCCGCACCGCGTTCAGGGGGATGCCGTAGGCGCGCAGGCGCTCGGGGTCGACCTCGACCTGGTACTGGCGCACGTGGCCGCCGACGCTGGCGACCTCGGCCACGCCCTGCAGGGCCATCAGCTCGTAGCGCAGGAACCAGTCCTGGATGGATCGGAGCTGCGCCAGGTCGAGTCCGCCGAAGTCCACCGCCCGCCGCAGCTCGGGGAAGGACAGGCCGCCGTCGCGGTCCCGGTCGAAGCCGTCGATCACGAAGCGGACCGAGTCCACCGCCCAGCTGCGGGCGGCCGCGTTGCGGGGATCCGGAAACAGCGCCGGTGGAGGTGGCCCGAACAGCTCCTCCAGCTGCGCCTCGGTGTAGACGAGGAAGCCGCCCTCGACGGTCGCCTTCCCCTCGGGATCCGGCAGCTCCTTCGCGGAGACCACGCCGTCTCCGTCGGCGTCGTGGCGCGCCCGCAGCACCGCCGCGCGCGCCCCGAAGTCGGACAGCGAGTACATGCGCACCCAGCCGACCCCGGTCGCGTCGGGGCCCAGCTGGGGCGAGACGCCGTCGGGCAGCCGCGCCTGGACGAAGTTCAGGTACTCGAGCACCCGGCTGCGGGCCCAGTAGAGGTCCGTGCCCTCCTCGAAGATCACGTAGACCATCGAGAAGCCGAAGAAGCTGTAGCCCCGCACGGTCTTGGCGTAGGGCACCGACAGCATCGCCGTGGTCAGCGGGTAGGTGACCTGGTCTTCGACGACCTCGGGACCCTGGCCGCCGTACTCGGTGAAGACGATGACCTGCACGTCGCTCAGGTCGGGGATGGCGTCGACCGGCGTCGTCCACATCGCCCACAGGCCGGCGGCCGTCAGCAGGGCGGTCAGCACGAGGACCAGGAAGCGGTTGTGCACGCTCCAGGTGATGAGGCGCTCGATCATGTCAGTGCTCGTGCCCCTCGTGGCCCTCGTGGTCGGCGTGGTCTTCGTGCTCGACGTCGTGTCCCTCGGTCGGCACCAGGTCCATGCCGCAGACCGGGCAGCTGCCGGGCTCGTGGGCGTGGATCTCCGGGTGCATCGGGCAGGTGTAGTCGCTCACGTCCTTCGGCTCGTCGTGCTCCGGGGGGGTGCCACCCACCTGCAGCCGGGCCGCCAGCAGCTTGTTGATCGCCTCCTGCAGCTGGCTCTCGGAGTCGAGCAGGAACTGCCCGCTGAGCACGATGGACTCGCCCTCGGTCAGGCCCGCGGTCACCTCGGTCAGGTGCCGGTCGCCGACGACGCCGGTGTCGATGTCGCGCGGCTCGTAGCGGCCGATGCCGGTGCTCACGAAGACCAGCTGGCGCTCGCCGGAGTGCAGGATCGCCTCGGTCGGCACGATGAGCGCGTCGTCCTTCTTGCGCGTCTCGATGAGCACGGTCGCGAACATGCCGGGCTTCAGCTCGAGGCCCGGGTTCGGGAACTCCAGGCGCACGGTCAGGGTCCGGCTCTTGGTGTTGAGGGTCGGGTAGACGTAGCTGACCTCGCCCACGATCTGGCGGCCGGCGGCGAAGGCCAGCTCCATCCACGCCTTCTGGCCGGTGCGGACCCAGGCGGCGTCGTGCTCGTAGACCTCGGTGCGCACCCAGATGCTCTGCAGGTTCCCGATGCGGTAGAGGTCCTTGCCGGCGTTCACCCGCGCCCCCTCGACCACCTCCTTGTGCAGCACGAAGCCCGAGCGCGGGGCGATGACGGGGATGGTGCGGCGGGCCTCGCCGGCCTTGATGGCGGCGTCGAGCACGGAGCTCGGCACGTCCCAGTTGCGCAGCCGGGTCCGGGTGGCCTTGACCCGCGGGCCGTCGGGGCCCTCGCTGCGCAGGGCCAGCAGCAGCTCGTCCTGCGCGGCGACGACCTCCGGGGAGTAGATCTCGAAGAGGGTCTGGCCCTTGCGCACCTCGGCGCCCGTCTCGTCCACGCGGATCCGCTCGATCCAGCCCGAGTAGCGCAGGTTGACGACGGAGACCTCGTCCTCGGCCACCTCGATCTCCCCCAGCGTGCGGACGTGGCGGAAGATGGGGCCCTTCGTCGCCTTCGCGAGCCGCACGCCCATGTTCTGGACGACCACGGGGTCGATGGTCACCGAGTTGTCGGTCGAGGCCGGGCCGCCTTCGTAGACGGGCACCAGGTCCATGCCCATGGGCGACTTGCCGGGGGTGTCGGAGATGAAGGTCGGGTCCATGGGCGCGACCCAGTGCTTGACCGTGCGCTCCGCGGGCTCCGGGCGGCGCATCGGGGTCAGGTCCATCTTGCAGATGGGGCAGGAGCCGGGGCCCTCTTCGACCACCTCGGGGTGCATGCCGCAGGTGTAGAGGGTGGCCTCATCGGTCGTGTGCTCGTGAGCCTCCGGCACGGGCTCGCTGGACGGACAGGCCACCAACAGCAGGAGCGGGAGCAGCAGGAATCGGGGCATCACTCGGCTCCTTGGGCGGGGGAGTCGCCCACCAGGGTCAGGACCTCGGCCCGGGCGGAGGCAGCCACGGCCTCGGCGCGCAGGCGCTGCCGGCGCACGTCCAGCAGGTCGATCTCGGCACGGATGAGCTCGGAGAAGCCCGCGCGGTCCACCTGGTAGGCGCTGAGCGTGGACTCCAGGGCGGCCCGCGCGGCGGTCTCGAGGGCGTCGCGGTAGGTGGCGGCGCGGGCGACGGAGCGGGCGTAGCGGGCCTCGACGCCGGCGAGCTGGGCGGCCATGCGCTGCGCCTTCGCGTCGGCGGTCTCCTCGGCGGCGCGGGCGCGGGACTCGGCCGCTGTCGCCAGGGCACGCCAGCGTCGGGTGGATGCGGCGGGGAGCGGAACGGACAGGCCTGCGGTCACGAAGTTGGTGCCCGGATCGCCGTTGCCCTGCGGAGCGCGGATCCGGTAGCCGAGCCAGACGCTGGGATCGGGCATCACCTCGGCCTGGGCGCGGTCGGCTTCGGCGCGCTCCGCCGCGGCGCGGGCCCGCAGCGCCAGGAGCTCCGGGTGCTGATCGAGGGCCTCGGCCCGCGCGCTGGCGTCGGCGGGCAGCGCGTCGATCGGGGAGTCGGCGGGCGTGCCGATGGCGGTGGCCGGATTGCGAGCCAGCGCCCCGTTGAGGGCGGCCTGCAGCGCGACGGCGCGGGCGTCCAGGTCGGGCAGGGTCTCGGCCAGCCGATCGTGGCGGAGCTGGAGCTGGAGCAGGTCGTGCTGCGACGCGACGCCCACCTGGTAGCGGGCCTCGACCACGTCGACGAAGCCCTGAAGCTCGGCGACGTGCTCAGCGGTGATGGCGCGCAGCTGCCGGACGAGCGCGAGGTCCCAGTAGCGCGCCCGGACCTCGCCCTTCAGGGAGTTCGCGAGCACGGCCACCTGGGCCTCGGCGGCGTCGACCTTCGCGTTGGCAGCGGCGGCGCGGGCCTTCGTCTCGCCCGGGGCGGGGAAGCGCTGCTGGAGCTTGAGCTGGATGCCGGCCATGGCGTGCTGGTCGATCCAGGGCGCCGAGACCGGCAGGTTCGACAGCTCGGCTGCGATCGTCGGATCCGTCCAGAGCCGGGCGACGTCCGCGGCGCTCTGCAGCGCCTCGACGCCGGAGCGCAGGGCCTCCAGCGAGGGCTGCCGCTCGACCGCGAGCTGCGCGAGGGCGTCGGGGTCGTCGACGGCCTGGGCCTGCGCGGCCATCGGGAGAAGCAAGGCTGTGAGCAGGGCGATGCGGATCACGGGGTCTCCAGGGAGGCTTCGAACGGCGACTGGAGGAGCAACAGGCATGCCAGGGGGCCAGTCGGGGACGGGAACGCTCGACGGGTCGGCTGTGCGCGGCCGACGGCAGAGCCCAGGGCGCGGTCGACCTGCGGCGAGTGGAGACTATTCTTCATTCGTCTGAATCCGTCGCTCGTGACCGAATCGGGACGACGTCCACGTCCTACAGGCTGGGGGCGTTGTGGACCGCGCCCGAGCTGGGCCCCGTTGCTGGTGGATCGCGGGGCTTCGGCCCGCCCTGTCGAGTAGTACTCGATCATGCAGAATAGTACCCAACAGGCGCACCATCCGCCGCGCAAGGGCCCCTGTCAGCGCCGGCTGGCCGCCAGCGCGGGCAAGATGCCGCGCGCACCGTCGCTGCAGGGTCGGGCGCCCGACCCCCGATGGCACGGACCCTGCTTCTGCCGCAACCAACCCCGGAGAACCCGATGAAGACCTGGATCCCCCTGTTCGCGACCCTGCTGCTGCTCGGCTTCGGCTGCTCTTCCGATCCCGCCCCCGAGGCACCCGCCCCCGAGGCACCCGCCGCCGAGGCACACCCCCACGACCACGAGGCCGCCGCGCCCGCGGCCGCCGCGCCCGCAGCCGACGGGGCCGCCGCCGCCGCGCCCGCAGCCGACGGGGCCGACTACACCTGCCCGATGCACGCCGACGTGCACGCCTCCGAGCCGGGCACCTGCCCCAAGTGCAAGATGGACCTCGTCCTGGCCAGCGCCGACGGCGCGAAGGCCGAGAAGCCGGCCGAGAGCGAGCACAGCGCCCACTGACGGGCCGCCCCACCCCCTCCGCGCGGTCGACGATCGACGCCGGACGCCGGAGCCTGCCCATGCGCCTCCTCTTGTTGCTCCTCCTGCTCGCCGCCCCCGCGAGCGCCGCGGAGCTGAGCCTGCCCGTGGAGGGCCCCGCGTCCTCGGCCCGGCTCACCTCCGCGCCCGACGGCAGCCTGCTGTTGTCGTGGATGGAGCCGGTGAACAAGCGCGTCCAGGCGCTGCGCTACGCACGCCTGAGCCCCGATGGCAGCTGGTCGAAGCCGGTCACCGTGCGCCGGGGCCCCACCTGGTTCCAGACCTGGGCCGACGCGCCGACCGTGGCCCAGAACGGCGCCGGATGGGTCGCGCTCTGGCTGGTGCCCGCGGCGAAGGACAGCCACGGCTCGCACCTCGTCTATTCGACCAGCGAGGCCGGGGCGACCTGGTCCAAGCCCGCCGTGCTGCACGACGACCGAAGCGACACCGAGCACGGCTTCGCCTCGGTCCTGCCGGGGCCCTTCCGGGTCGACGTGGCCTGGCTGGACGGCCGCGGCTACGCGGGGGAGTCGAAGCAGACCCAGCTGATCGCCCGCCAGATCGCGGCCCCCCTCGGCCCGGAGCGGGTGCTGGACGAGCGCACCTGCGACTGCTGCCCCACCGCCGCCACCCCCGACGGCAGCGTGCTGGCCTGGCGGGACCGCATCGGGGGCGAGATCCGCGACATCAGCCTCGCCGTACGCGAGGAGGGCTACTCCGCCCGGCGCGTCACCCACGACGAGTGGGACTTCGCCGGCTGCCCGGTCAACGGCCCGGCCATCGCCAACAACCAGGGCGACCTGCTCGCCTGGTTCACCGCCGACGGCACGCCGAGCGTCCAGGCCGTGCTGCTGGGCCAGGGCTGGCCCCGCGAGCCGGTGCGCATCGCTGAAGGCGCTGGCCTGCTGGGGCGGGTGGGCGCCGCGGCCTGGGGCGAGGGCTGGCTGGTGACCTGGGTTCAGGAGGTCGCCGAGGGGCGCGCCGAGCTGCGCGCGCGCTCGGTTTCGCTGAGCGGGGATCTCGGCGAGACCCGGGTCCTGGCCGAGCTGCCCGCCGCCCGGAGCGCCGGCTTCCCGAGCGTCGCCAACCTCGACGGCGACGTCGTGATCGTCTGGCAGGACGGGGAGCCCACGACACTTCGCGCGACCCGCCTGGGACCCAGCGAGTGAGCCGCGGAGCGCTGGCGCTGCTGCTGCTCGCCGCCTGCTCTTCGGGGACTCCGCCGCCCGCGGCGCCCTCCATCGACGTGCTCGTCCAGCTCGACGGCGAACCAGCCGCCGGGGTGACCCTGTCCCAGGGGGGCCTGCCCGGACGCTGGACCACCGACGACCGGGGGCGCGCGACCGTGCCCATCGACCGCAGCCTGGACGGGGAGCACTGGATCGTGGCCAGCCACCCCGCCGCGCGGCAGGGCGCAAGCGAGCTGCCCGAGGAGGCAGCAGCCGAGCTCCTGGTGGAGCTCGAGCGCTTCGACCCGAGCGACAACGCGGACTACAGCTTCCGCGCCCCCGGCTCCCCCGGGAACAGCGACAGCGCCTCGCTCTGCGCGCACTGCCACCTGAGCATCAACGCCACCTGGTTCGCTTCCCCGCACCGCAGCTCGGCGTCCAACCCCGTCGTGCAGGACCTCTACTCGGGCGTTCGCTCCGACGTCGACACGGAGGCGGGCTGCGCCGCCGCGAGCGGGCGTTGGTGGATCGGCCTCGTCCCCGGCTCGGGCGAGCTGGGCATGCGCTGCTACGTCGGCGACGGCGTGCTGGCCGCCCTGAACTCCGGCTGCGGAGACGACCGGCCCTGCGACGAGAGCGCCTCGGTCTTCGGCGGCTGCGCCGACTGCCACGCCCCCGGCATGGACGGCGAGCTGGGCGGTCGGGACCTGCTGCGGGCCGAGGGCCTGGCCCACGACTTCGGCGTGCACTGCGACGTCTGCCACCGCGTCGAGGGCCTGGACCCCAGCGCCGAGCCCGGCGTCGCAGGCCACCTCCAGCTGCACCGACCCGGCGAAGAAGGCAGCTACGGCCAGGACTTCCTGCCCCTCGTCTTCGGTCCATTGGACGACGTGCCCAGCCCCTTCATGGGCGCCGTGGCCCGCCCCTTCTTCACCGAGGCCCGCTTCTGCGCTGGCTGCCACGAGCAGCAGCAGGCGGTGCTCGTGCCCGGCCAGACCGCCGACCCCAGCCGCTGGCCGACGGGGCGCCTGCCCATCCACACGACCTTCTCGGAGTGGCAGGCGAGCCCCTTCGCGGCCTCCAGCCCCTGCCAGACCTGCCACATGCCGCCCGACCCGAGCGTGACCAACGCGGCGGACCTCCAGCTGATGGGCCTGCGCCCCGGCCTCGTGCCCGGCTGGGAGCGGCCGCCCGGGGCGGTGAAGGCGCACAGCTTCCCCGGACCCCGGAGCGTCGATGGGGCCTTGCTGAAGCAGGCCGCGTCGCTCTCGATCACGAAGTCGGTGCAGGACGGCGAGCTGAGCGCGCAGGTCACGGTGCGCAACAGCGGCGCCGGCCACGCGCTGCCGACGGGCGAGCCCATGCGCTCGGTGATCCTGCGGGTGCACGCGTCCTGCGGCGAGGCTGCCCTCACCCCCGTCGGCGGCGACGTGGTGCCCGACTTCGGGGGCTCCCTGGCTTCGAAGTCCCAGGACTGGAGCCGCTGGCCCGGCGCGACCGTGGGCGAGCGCATCCGCGTGGTCCGGCGGAGCGGCTGGCACGACTACCGCGGCTACGGCCCCTTCGGCGACGGCCGCTTCGACGCGTCCCAGAAGGGCCTGCCCCGCGACGAGTTCGTCGCCGAGCGCACCATCACCGCGGTCCGCGGCGACCGCGTCACCCTCGACGCGCCCCTGCCCGAAGGCGACCTCGCCTACCGCGTCTCGGACACCGACGACGCCGGGGCGCCCGGCTTCGGCTTCGCGCGGGTGCTCAGCTCAGCCGACGGCCGCCGCATGGTCCCGCACTTCCTGGCGACCGACGTGGCCAGCGACAACCGCCTGCTGCCGCAGCAGGAGTGGACCTCCACCCACCGCTTCGCCAGCCCCTGCCCCGAGCCGGTCGTGCGGGCCACGCTGCTGCACCGCGCCCACCCGCCCGAGCTGACGAGGGAGCGCGGTTGGGCGAACCGGGACTCGGTCCTCGTGCAGATGAGTGACTGAAGTCCGCCGCGCGCACCGCGACCCTTGATCGCCCGCCGCTCAACTGCTTCATTCCGCCGCCGCGCGCCCCAGGCTCGCTTCGACCACCCCGATTCCCCGGATCCCGCATGCCTCGCTTGTTCGCCCTGCTCGCCCTCCTGCTCGCCGCCTGCACCACGCCGACGGGCGGTGGCGACGACGACGACAGCGCCATCGACGACGACGACGCGCCGGACGACGACGACGCGGCGGACGACGACGACGCG
>JAJDAI010000079.1 GCA_029261955.1 Deltaproteobacteria bacterium
CCTCGCCGCGCTCCAGCGCCAGGTAGCGGTGGCCCGGGATGCGGCCCAGCGGCTGCTCGAAGTCGTAGTAGTCCTCGAAGCGCGTGCGCTGGCCTTCAGTCGCCTTCTTGACCGCCTTGCTGCGCAGCCGTCCGTGCTGGCCCGTCAGCTCACGGACCCGGGCGCGCACGCCGGGGTGCTCCGCGACCTCCTCGGCGACGATGTCGCGGGCCCCGGCGAGGGCCTCGGCGACGTCGGAGACCTCCCCGCGCACGAAGCGCCGCGCCTCCTGCGCAGGCGAGCCGTCCCGCGCTTGGCTCTGGATGCGCCGGGCGAGGGGTTCCAGGCCGCGCTGTCGGGCGGCGGCGGCGCGCGTGGTGCGCTTGCGCTTGTAGGGCAGGTAGAGGTCTTCGAGCTCGCGCAGCTCGGTCGCGGCGAGCAGCCGGCGCTCGAGCTCGGGGGTGAGCTGACCCTGCTTGCGGATGGCGTCGAGGATGGCCTGCCGGCGCTTCTGGAGCGCGTTCACGGCCTTGAGAGCCTCCTCGATCGCGGCGATGGCGACCTCGTCCAGCCCGCCCGTCGCTTCCTTTCGGTAGCGGGCGACGAAGGGGATGGTGTTCCCCTCGCTGAGCAGCTGGACGGTCGCGGCCACACCCCGGGCGGGGAGGCGTGTGCGGGCGGTGACGAGGTCGGTGGTGTTCACGGCGGCGGAGTCTAGCGGGATCGGGCGTCGAACCAGGAGGCTGGCCCGCGCAGTCAGGCCAGCAGGTTCGCCAGCGAGACCCCGTCCTCCATCGGCTCCGCCGAGACGTCGCCGAAGACGGTGCTGCCCGCGCCCGGCTCCAGCCAGTCCGAGATGCGCGAGAACACGTGCTCGATGGCCGTCTCGCCCTCGATGTCCAGGCCGACCTCGCCGTAGCGCGGGATCTCGCTGGCGGGGAAGAGGTCGCCGTACACGCCGCTGCGCACCTGCTCGCCGATGAGCAGGACCGTGTTGCCGCGGCCGTGGTCCGTGCCCTGGTCGCCGTTGTCCTTGAGCTGCCGGCCGAACTCGCCCGCCACCAGGAGCACCGAGTTGGACCAGGCGCTGGGCATCGCCGCCTCGAGCTCGCTCTGGAGCGTGGCCAGCCCGCCCGATCCGCCGAAGAGCGAGGCGAACTTGGGCTCGATGGTCTCCCGCTGGGCCGCGTGGCTGTCGAAGCCGTCGTAGACGAGGCAGCCGGTGCGCAGGTCGAAGAGGTCCGAGCAGGCGAAGGCGTCGTAGGTGTTCCGGATCTGGCGGCCGAAGGAGCGGCTCTCCAGCGTGCTGTCGCCTTCGTAGAGGGCCTGGATCGCGCTCGGCAGCGGGACCTCAGCCAGGCGTCCGTCCACGAGCTCGCCCAGGGCGCGCAGGGTCTGCTCGTGCTGGACGAAGGGCCGGTAGACCGAGTCCTCGGGCACGTCGGCCGCCTTGCCGGCGTAGTAGCTCTGGAGCGCCCGGCTCATGATCGACTGCCCGTCCTCCGCGGCGGGGTCGCTCGCGAGGGCAGGGGCGCGGAAGAGGGAGAAGTCGCGGCTGTCGCGCAGGGAGACGACGTCGCGGTTGTCGTGGCGCAGCGGGTCCGTGGCGTGAGGGCCGTTGCAGAACTGCCGCACCGCGGGCGTCATCGAGACGACGTGGCCGTCCACCGCGCGCGCCAGCCGCCCACCCCAGCCGTCGCGGGCGAGCTGGCCGGGCATCGCCGTGCGGTCGCCGGCCTCCCAGACGACCATCGCGTGCGAGTGGTCGCGGCTCGTGGCGCCGACCACGTTGTTGAGCAGGGCCACGTGCCCGGCCTCGATGCGGTCCCGCAGCCAGTCAGCGACCTTCAGCACCCCGAACTCGACCCCGTCGAGCTCCACGTGGAAGTAGTCGTCCTGCCAGCGAGCTTCCCAGGCGGCAGCGTCGTTCTCGATGCCGTGGACCCGCCAGCGGTTGGACCAGTAGGCGTAGCCGTAGGTGCCGGGTGTGGAGTCGAAGGGCGGAGCGACCAGGTGGCGCGTGTCCGGGCCGCCGCGCAGGAAGACGTTGAGCAGCACGCGCTGGTCGTTGGGCGGCAGGTCTGCCCGCGCGAAGCGGGGCACCAGGCCGCTGCCGAAGCAGGCGCTGCCGGCGAGCAAGGTGCGCAGGAAGTCGCGTCTGTTCATCTATCGGCCCTCCTGCACGAAGGCGTAGGGCGTCGCGACGATGAAGTTGATGGCGTAGCCGACCTGGCGGTTGGCACGGCGGCGGTCGCTGCTGTCCGACGAGTCCAGGGACAGGATCGCGATCTCGAGGTCCCCGAACAGCTCCACGAGCTCCGCATCCGTCTCGATGTCCGAGGCGGAGAAGACCGCCAGGGGCTCGCTCTCGTCGACGAAGAACCCCAAATCCCTGCCCGAGGCGAGCAGCGCGTAGACGTGCGCCCGCTCCAGCGGCCCGAAGTGGTCCAGGCCGTCCGCGATGAAGCGCTGCCAGAGCCACTCGGCCACGGCCTTCGTGCGCCAGGTGCCGTCGTCGTCGCTGGGGATGACCCGGGCCCAGTCGCGCCGCCAGACCACGTCGCCGCCTTCGTCCTCGTGCTCGTACTCCGCGAACTGCCAGTAGCGATCCGTGCTCTGGCTCCAGGCCTCGCGGAAGACCATGGTGTCCTTCGTCGCGTCGTCGCCCGTCTGGCCGCCGAAGACGTTGTGCATCGGCCGGAAGATCCGGAAGCCCTCGTTGACCAGCTCGGGCTCGGGCTCGAAGACGCCGAGGGGGCCGGCGTCCGGGTCGACCGTGGACGCATTCACCGCGATCAGCACGCGATCCAGGCTCGTCCAGCGCGTGACGCGGCCGGGGTCGTGGAACTGCGGGGAGATGGCGTAGGAGCGCAGGAACTCCAGCAGATCCTTGGACTCCATGGCCGCCCAGGCGGCCTGGATCTCGGCGACCTTCGCCTCGGTCAGGTTGTCGTCGCCGAGGCCGCGGATGAGGGCGACCGGCAGGTTGGCCAGGCTCTCGGGGTGCTGGATGGCCAGCTCGGTGATCTGGCTGATCTTCTCCCGCGCGGTCTCGCCATCGATCTGCTCGCCGAGCACCTCGAGGGAGCTGGGGTAGTGCAGGGCCGTGCCGAAAGCGACCTCGTCGTCGAAGTGCTCGTCCTCGCCCGTGCCGACCAGCGGAAGGGGCATGTCGGTCAGCGCCTTCGCCGTGTTCCGGATGGTGACGTCCTCGTGGTAGGCCGGGTCGTCCTCCCCGAGGATGCCGAAGTAGAGCTGGTGCAGCTCCCGGCCGAAGTCCTCGTTGCCCTCGAAGCGCCCGTCGATGAACACGTTGTGGCGGTGGTCGAACTGGGCGGCGACCGCCGCGGACTGCGCGCCGATGGCGACGACCTCCTGGTAGGGCAGCCCCGCGGCGAGCCCGTTCACCACGTCGTCGTAGTGGCGGAACATCTGCCAGTTGTTCACGTGCCCGTCCTGGTTGACGGCCATGTGGTAGTTCGTCTCGAGCAGCCCGATCCGGTGCCGCACGGGGTTGGTCGCCGCGCCGCCCGTCGCCAGCA